>JBILSQ010000030.1:0-6928 GCA_044372035.1 Candidatus Planktophila sp.
GCGCTCTCCACTCTTTGCGGCAAACAAATCGCTAATGGTTATTAAATGATCTGGCTTGAAAACAACTTCAATAGCATCGCCTGCCTGGGCTGTACCTTCTTGAATGATTCGAAGGTATGCACCTGGTCGCCCGGCTTCTGTGAAATCTTTAATGAGCGTTGCACGCTTCCAGAAACCAGCAAAAACACGACACGGTATTCGCGGTTGAGAAACTTCAAGAATCACTGAACCAATCTTCCATTGTTCGCCAACAAGAGAAGCGTTCACATCAATTCCTTCGGTAGTCAGATTTTCACCAAATCGACCAGCAGCGATTTCTTCATTAATCTCTTTTTCCCACCAGAGCGCATCTTCATGAGCATATGCATAAACAGCTTGGTCATATCCCCCATGCACATTGGTATCAATTACTCGATCCCCTGCCACAGCATTACTTTTAAATTCAATCGGTCCACTAACACTTCGCTTATCTATTCCTGTGCGTCCTTCACTTCCGGTCCACTCACCATATTGAAGAACTGAAGCGATATTGATAGATCTAACGCGCGCTTGGCGATTACTCATGAGTGCATCATTTCATAATTGAAGTTAATATGGAGACCTTATGAAAACTAAAGTTTTGCTCGTCGGAATCGATGGTTTGGTTCTGAATCGCGCCCTTGAAAGTGGCCGTGCAAAAACACTTATTGGTTTGAAAGATAAGTCTTTCTTCACGGAGTGGAAAGTTGATGTTCCAACTCTTTCAGGACCAAGTTGGTCCACTCTGCTTACTGGTGCTACGTATGACGAACATCGAGTTCAAGATAACTCCTTCGTCGGTCACGACTTACTCAATCGCCCAGATTTTCTGAGCCGTGCTTTTTATCAAGATCAGAGCACAACTACTTTTGCCGCAGCTGGTTGGCCACCACTTGTCGACCCTGTCGGTCATGGACCCGTAATCCATCAACGTAAAGAACAGCAATTGGCATACAAGCATTTTGTAGTAGTCCGCGATGGTGAAACGTATGGATACAAAGTAATTGATGCTCAAATTACTGATGCATCTGTTTACTCTCTTGAAAATCTTGGAGCAGATGTTAACTTCGTGTACTTCTGTGGAATCGATGAAGCAGGACATGCATACGGCATTTTGGGAGATGAATATTTAAGTGCAATTGAAAGAGTTGATGCGCATCTCACCCGCTTGCACGAAGTACTCGTGAAGCGTGCAAAAGAACATGGCGAAGAGTGGTTACTTGTGATGGTTACCGATCATGGTCACCGCGATGAAGGTGGCCATGGTGGCGATTCAGAACAAGAGAGAGCTTCTTTTGTTATTGCCCACGGTATTGGCCGCAACAACCCGCAATGGAGTTTGGATATTGAGCCTCACCACTTAACAGATTTGTTATTGGCTGAACGCGCTTAGCGTTGTAAAAAGCGGCGAATTGCAAACCACATTCGCTTTGGCCACTTCATGGCTAACGTAACAGGTGATACTTGCATTACTTTCGAGCTTGGAGATTCACCCGGAGTTTTAACATCACTGAGTGCCGGCGAACTTTCATCGAGAGAATCTGCCATGCGCTCAATATTTGAAACAAGTGAGATGTTACGAACAAACTCTTCTTGATCTATTCGATCGGTTTCAGCAATGAGTTCCTCGGCCAAAGTTGCTGCGGCTAATCTCAAATCTTCAGAAATGTTCAGCGCTCTTTGTTCTGCACTCTGGCTTTCAATAGATTCAATCTTTGATGAAATTGCATAGCTTGCAGCGGACAATGCCGTGGCGATTTGCCGATTAGCGAATTGAGTCACGCCACCGGCAACTGCTGAGTCAAAGAGCGTTCGTGAAATTGTGCGAACTTGAACCACGGTGTGCTCCATGGCAATGCCACGCAAGTACAGTGCATCGGCTTGATCTGCTTCGGCCAATGGCGACCAACGCGCATACCTCTTCGCTTCTAGTGCCTGCGAACGAACATTTGGAATTTCTTCAATCAAGATGCGTGCTCTCATTAACCATTTACCTGCATCATCTTGTGAATATCCAGTGGCGACGCCTTCTGCCATCTCTCCCAATAGGTTGGCAGATTTTTTGCCTAACCGTGTGATTTGTTCAGTAGTACGACCAGCTGGTGTATTTGCATGAGAAAAATATGAAAAAATAATTGCAATTCCTGCGCCAATTAAAGTTGAATACAAGCGATGTTCAGCTGTGCTGCTACTTATTCCTGGACCGATAACAATCAAGGCTGTGACAGGAACGTTTACTGAGGCAACTTCACCGAGGCGTAGTCCACGAGCAACTACCGAACAGAAAAGTACGGTTGTTGCTACTGCAATTACACCAAAATCAAAGAAGTAAACAGTGAGCAGCGCAACGCCTGCACCAATTGCGGTTCCAAGAATTTGTCCAAATCCTTCGCGTACAGATTTATACAAAGATATGCGAATGCTTAAGCTGCAAACAATTGCGGCTACCAAGCCACCGCCCTCAAATGCCTGCTCGCCTACTAGCCAAGCAGCACCGGCTGCAAGACTTGCAACAACAATTTGTCTTACCCAAATTTTGCGATTAGTAAAAAGCGCAACAACACGAGAAAAGTAGCGCTTCATAGCACAAGTGTATTGTGCTGATTATTGTTAAGGCAGAAGTTCAGATAAAAGTTGCTCTACTCGTTTTTTAATATCATCACGAATAACGCGTACAGATTCAATGCCTTGGCCTGCAGGGTCATCTAACACCCAATCCTCATAGCGTTTGCCAGGATAGAAAGGGCAAGCATCCCCGCACCCCATTGTGATGACAGCATCAGATTCTTGAAC
Organism: Candidatus Planktophila sp.; assembly: GCA_044372035.1. Lineage (GTDB taxonomy): Bacteria > Actinomycetota > Actinomycetes > Nanopelagicales > Nanopelagicaceae > Planktophila. The sequence continues at coordinate 2,812 of JBILSQ010000030.1, forward strand.
CGCCTCTGGAGTCAGAACTTTCGGCACATTATTGGAGATATCGATACCGACTTCTTGCATCGCTTGTACAGCAATTGGATTAATTGAATCTTTCGGAGCAGATCCCGCCGATAAAACTTCTACTCGGCCAGCACCAATTGCATTCATAAAACCTGCTGCCATTTGTGAACGTCCAGCATTGTGAACGCAAACAAAGAGAACGGTTGGTTTATGCGCGGACATCTTCTTCCTTCTTACCTGCTGTTAATAGAATGGTTAATACAACTCCTATTACAGCGCCTGCAAATTGCGCAGCGATGAACAATGGCACTGACTTTAATGAAATTCCAGTAAATGACTCGCTTAAGGTTCTGGCGAGTGTGATTGCTGGGTTTGCAAACGAAGTAGAAGAAGTGAAGATATAGGCAGCGCCAATCCAAGCCGGAACAATTACTGCAGCCATTGAAGATCTATTTTGATGACGCAACAGCAAGATGCTCAAGATTAATCCAGCCGTAGCCACAACTTCTGCAATGAGCAGATAGTTTCCGCTTCGCGTATAGGTGGACATTTGAACTGCTGGTCTATTGAACATCACATTTGCAAGGATGACACCTGCAGAAGTTCCAATTAACTGAGCAAGAATATAAAGAAATGCCGTCTCGATTGAAATTCGACGATACACAAGCTCGACGAGGGTTACGAGTGGATTGAAGTGAGCACCACTAATTGGAGAGAAGAGTGTGATGATCAGAAATAACATAAAAACAGTTGTGATCGTGTTGATAAAGAGTTGAACGGCAATGTCTTGAGTCAAAATGGTAACCATTAACCCTGAGCCGACGACGCTTGCTCCTAGAAATAATGAACCTAAAATTTCAGCTGTTAACTTCTTAACCATTATTTATCCTTCGCAAGTGGACTTGAGTTGTACCAAAGTTTTGGCAACTGCTTTCTGTGTCCAAGGATATGCCTTGCGAAGTGATAGCCATGCTTTTGAGATTAATGGCGCGCGGGATGCGTCAAAAGTTTCTGTTACTTGCGTCATTTGTGGGCCGATGTTCACCAACTCGTAACGCCAAATCCATCTTCCAAGATGTCGCCAGCCGATTAATGAGTTCTCCTCGTATTCAACAACTGTATTTTGAATTCGATAATTAATACCAAGTCGCATCTTCATACCGAATTTAGATCCCAAAACTAGTTTGTCAGGACCGCTGATGTTTTCTTGAATTGTCTTAGTTCCGTCAATCTCTTTGTGACGGCGCGGATTGGAAAGAATGGCAAAAATTTTCTCAGCTGGAGCGTTGATGACGATTCGAGCTGATTTAACCTCTTCTTTGCCAGTTTCAAGAATTTGGGCAAGAACTTTTTCGTTCATTTATTTTCTCAAAAAAGCAGAGAGGTACGCCAGGCTAAAGAGAAAGCCGATAGCTGCGTATGCAATTGTGAACCAACCAAACTCAGCAGGAATCAGCAGAGTAAGTGCTCCTAAAGCAGCTGCTGAAACCACCATGACACGTGCTGAGAAAACCACACTGGTTTCACTACCGAAGCGAGAAACAGAGAGCATGTTTCCGGTTAAAGCAATCAATGTAATTGCAATCATTCTCATGGACCACTGAAGTGAATCTGTCGTTTCAAGATTAAGTAACTCTAAGAATGTTTTAGGTGCGATAAGAAGAAATACTGCGCTGAGTCCAAAAACTGTCGAGCCGAGTTTTAAAATCGTTCGCAGACGTTTGATAGTCAATGCAGAAGTAAAGGACATGAGCCGAGCGTAAACCTATAGAAATGGAGTTTCTAGTATTTCGGGCAGGATTTTTGAGGGCGATTATGGTTGCAGTACGCCTGTAGCCAGCAAGACCAGGACAACAGTGCCGAGAAGCACGCGATAAATGATGAAGGGTGCAAAGCTCCTGGTGGTGATGAACTTAAGCAACCAGGCAATAACAAAATAGCCAACGATGAAAGCTATGAGTGTTGCAACGAAGGTTTCTGGTAACGAATACACCGCAACCTGATCATCGGATAACGCACTCTTTAGTTGATAGAAACCACTTCCGAACACAGCTGGCAAAGCAAGCAGAAATGAATATCGCAGTGCCGCTTCACGGGAATAACCAAGTAAACGACCCATTGCAATAGTTGCACCAGAGCGTGAAACGCCAGGAATAAGGGCTAATGATTGAGCGATACCGTACAGAATTCCATGCTTGATATTGAGTTGAGAAAGATCTTTAATTTTTGAACCATATCGATCGGCTGCACCGAGTAAGAGTCCAAAAATCACCATCATGGAAGCAATAATCCATAGTGAACGTAACTCATTGGTTATGAAATCTTGTGCAAGATATCCAATAACAACAATAGGCACAGATCCAACAATAATTAGCCAACCCATTCGAGAATCTTGATTACGTGCATTTTTGTCCGTAAGACTTGCAATCCACGAAGTAATAATTCGTACAATATCTTTTCTGAAATAAATTAATACCGCCAGCTCTGTTCCGATTTGTGTAATCGCGGTAAACATCGCTCCAGGATCAATTGCATTCGGAAAAACTTCGCCGGTAAGACGTAAATGGGCGCTTGATGAAATAGGAATAAACTCAGTGAGGCCTTGGATTATGCCGAGAATTATTGCTTCGAACACTTAAGCCACCTCACTTCAAAGCGCATAGGTTGAAATAATAGCGTTGACCCTAGTTTCTAAAGGTGATTTTCTTTCCGTGCATCACAACTTTTAATCGAGCAATTGCACTTTTTCCCATGCCATGAAGATTAGTGAGATCTTCTAAAGAGATTTTTCGAAGATCTGAGACTTTGTAGAGTTTTGCATCGACCAATGCTCGGCGAGCAGGCGCAGCTAAACCAATAGCGAGCCACTCTTCATCTCTCTCTTCATTCTTTGAAATCTTGGTCATACTTAATTATAAAAGTAATATTGCCTTATGAGCGCTACTCAGGTACAAAAAGAGATCCAAGCCCTTGCTAATCGTGGAAGAGCGCACGATCTTCAGAAATTCTTTCAGACCGCACCTGGTCAATATGGTGAAGGTGATGTTTTTCTTGGACTTACGGTTCCAGAGGTTCGCTCAATAGCCAGAGAATATAAAGGGATTTCACTTCAAGAAATTGAAAATCTCATTCAATCTAAATTCCATGAAGTTCGATTGTGTGGATTGGTCATTCTGACGCTTCAGTACAAGGCAACAAAAGAGCGCAAAGAAAAGAAGAAGCTCTTTGATCTGTACATGAAAGCAATGAATGCCGGTTATATAAACAACTGGGACCTAGTTGATGTAACCGCACCAATTATCGGTGAATTCTTGATCGATGCAGAAGATCCATACATTTTGCTTAACAAATTAGCCAAGAGCAAGTCTCTCTGGCAGCGCAGAGTTTCTATAGTTTTCACTTTTGCATTCATTCGTTCTGGGGATATTGAACCTACATTTCTGATGGCAGAGAAATTACTAGGTGATAAACACGATTTGATTCACAAGGCCGTTGGATGGGCCCTGCGCGAGGCTGGAAAACTCAATGGAAAAGAGTTACGTGGTTTCCTATCTAAGCACTCTCATGAAATGCCACGCACAATGTTGAGATATTCAATCGAGAAGTTTGCAGAACGCGAACGTAAGCAGTGGTTAATTGAAAGCAAAGGCGTAAAGTGATTATTGTTGTAAAGTTCTTTTCATGGCAATAGTGAATTACTTTGCGGCCGCAAGAGCTGCCGCTGGAGTTACAGAGTCTGAGATTGTTGGTTCTACACTTGGAGAAGTTATTTCAGCTGCGTCCTCTCGGTACCCGCAACTAGTTGCGATATTGCCTGGATGTTCCTATCTAGTAAATGGTTCAGCTCAATCAGATTTAAGTATAGAAATTAGCGCAGATGATGTTATCGACGTGTTGCCTAGATTCGCAGGTGGAGCTTAGCCGCCGATTGCAGACATTGGTCGAGATGGTTGAATAAAGCTTGGATCATTTATTCCATGGCCAGGTAGTTTCTCTTTAACCGTTACATGAAACTTCGTTATAAGTGCTTCACGCTTTTCTTGTGAGGTTAACTCTGAGCGAAGAATCCCACGCAAATCTGTCTCTCTCATGGAGAACAAACATGAACGTAACTGAC
>JBILSQ010000032.1:0-6739 GCA_044372035.1 Candidatus Planktophila sp.
CGTCTAAAGCCATATGAAAAGTTAGTTTCCGACGTATTCGGCATACCCCTGCGATTCGAGCTTATCTGCTAGTTCTGGACCGCCTTCTTCAACTACACGTCCATTTGCAAATACATGTACGAAATCAGGTTTGATATATCGAAGAATTCTTGTGTAGTGAGTGATTAAAAGAACTCCCAAGTTATTAGCATCTTTTGCACGATTTACGCCCTCTGAAACAATTCGTAGCGCATCCACATCTAATCCAGAGTCTGTCTCATCAAGAATCGCAATTTTTGGCTTTAGAAGTTCCAACTGCATAATTTCGTGGCGTTTCTTCTCTCCACCAGAGAATCCCTCATTTACGTTTCTCTGAGCAAAACTTGGATCAATCGATAACGCATCCATCGCATCTTTAACTTCTGTAACCCATGTGCGCAACTTAGGCGCTTCACCGCGAAGTGCTGTCGCTGCGGTACGCAAGAAGTTAGAAACTGAAACCCCTGGTACCTCAACTGGATACTGCATAGCTAAGAACAATCCTGCTTTAGCTCGCTCATCAACACTCATTTCCAGAACGTCTGCTCCATCAAGAGTTACTGAACCACCAGTGATTGTGTACTTAGGATGTCCAGCGATTGAATAGGCAAGAGTAGATTTACCGGAACCATTAGGACCCATAATCGCGTGTGTTTCACCTGACTTAATCGTTAGATCAACACCTTTTAAAATTTCTACAGCACCATTTTCAGTGTCGACAGAAACTTGTAGATTGCGAATCTCTAGTGTGCTCATGGTTTCCCTGTTATCTCTCGTTTTATGTTTATGGATTATTTGTTTGTGAATTGAACTTCTACAAGATCATTTACGATCTTTACTGGATAGGTCTTTACTGCGATATTTGCGGGTAACGTCACCGCAGCGCCTGTGCGTAGATCGAATTCGGCACCGTGCAACCAACATTCGATCTTGTAATCTGTTACATCGCCTTCAGACAATGATGCTTCAGAGTGCGTGCAGGTGTCATCAATGGCAAAAACTTCATCACCAATGCGGGTTACACAAAGATCTTCACCGTTGATTGTGACTTTAACCGGTTTACGATCTTGCAGTTCTGATAACTTCAATGCGTTCACTTTAGGCACCAACCTTGATGAGTTCGCCATCGATTCGCGCCATTAATCTATCTTGAACTTCTTCATCTGCTATTTCACTTATAATTTCGCTGAAGAAACCGCGCACAACAAGGCGGCGAGCATCTTCAACCGAGATACCGCGAGACATTAAATAGAAGAGTTGTTCATCATCAAAGCGACCAGTTGTGCTGGCGTGACCAGCTCCGACAATTTCGCCAGTTTCAATTTCTAAATTCGGTACAGAGTCAGCTCTAGCTCCATCAGTGAGCAGGAGGTTACGATTTAATTCGTAAGTATCCGTGCCTTCTGCATTTGCCCGAATGAACACATCGCCTATCCATACAGTGTGCGCCTTATCGCCAGATAGAGCGCCTTTGTAATTTACTCGTGACTTAGCGTGAGGAACACAGTGATCTACAAAGATTCGATGTTCGAAGAATTGACCAGTAGTTGCGAAATAAACGCCTAGAAGTTCTGCATCTGCACCAGAGCCAGTGAATTCAACCGTAGGCAGCAAGCGAACAACCGAGCCTCCAATTGTCACCGTGATGGATTTGAATTTTGCATCTTTATCCACGATTGCATGGTGTTTACCTACATGAACAGTCTTTGAATCCCATTCTTGTAAAGACACAAATGTTAAAGAAGCGCCTGATTCAACTTTAAATTCAATATCTTCAGCGAGCAAAGTATCCCCAGTATTGGAAAGAATGACGCTTGCGCGTGCGTTCGCTCCAATATGAATCAGTACTCTTGAAAACTCGGCAGATGCTAAATCAAAGGATTCACGAGATAAATAGATTGGCGAACTTACTTCAGTATTTGGTGAAACCTTTAATACAGCCACATCACTTGAATACTCACGAACTCTATTCATTACAGCGTCATCTGTAGCGCTCAGTGGAGTTAACAACTCCCGTGAAACTCTTTCAAATGTTACGCCGGGTGTTACCGCTGATTTCAGAGCGAGGGATCGATGTTGAGCGATCGCCGCACTGCCATCATGTAATCCTTTGAGACGATTCAGTGGTGTAAATCGCCACGACTCTTCTCGCCCGTGAGGGACTAAAATGTTTGAAGTGAGAACGCTCATTAGCCAACAGCGCCTTCCATTTGAAGCTCGATCAAACGATTGAGTTCAAGGGCGTACTCCATTGGAAGCTCACGTGCGATAGGTTCAATAAATCCACGAACAATCATGGCCATTGCTTCATCTTCTGTAAGACCACGTGACATGAGATAGAACAACTGATCATCGCTGACCTTTGACACTGTTGCTTCGTGACCCATGGAAACATCATCTTCACGAACATCCACATATGGATATGTATCTGAACGAGAAATAGTGTCAACTAGCAAAGCATCACACTTAACGGTGCTCTTTGAATGATGCGCACCTTCTTGTATTTGTACAAGACCACGATATGAAGTTCGTCCTCCACCGCGTGCAACTGACTTAGAAATCACCGTCGATGATGTGTATGGCGCAGCGTGAACCATCTTCGCACCAGAATCTTGATGCTGACCTTCACCGGCGAAAGCAAGTGAAAGGGTTTCACCCTTTGCATGAGGTCCCATTAGAAACACAGCTGGATATTTCATGGTTACTTTTGAACCGATATTTCCATCGATCCACTCCATTGTTGCACCTTCGGCACAGGTTGCTCTCTTTGTAACCAAGTTATAAACGTTATTCGACCAATTCTGAATTGTTGTATAACGAACTCTTGCGCCTTTTTTAACGATAATTTCAACGACTGCAGAGTGAAGAGAGTCAGACTTATAAATAGGTGCTGTGCATCCTTCTACATAGTGAATATATGAATCTTCATCGGCGATGATTAATGTGCGCTCGAATTGACCCATGTTCTCTGTATTAATGCGGAAATAAGCCTGTAATGGAATCTCTACATGAACACCCTTTGGAACATAAATAAAAGATCCACCCGACCACACTGATGTGTTCAGCGCGGCAAACTTGTTATCTCCTACAGGAATAACTGTTCCGAAATACTCTTTAAACAACTCTGGGTGTTCGCGCAATCCAGAGTCTGTATCAAGGAAAATAACGCCCTGAGCAGCTAGATCTTCACGAATAGAGTGATATACAACTTCTGACTCGTATTGGGCTGCAACACCGGAGACTAATCTTTGTTTTTCTGCTTCAGGAATACCTAAGCGATCGTAAGTATTCTTAATGTCTTCAGGCAGGTCATCCCACGTTTGTGCTTGCTTCTCTGTGGAACGTACGAAGTACTTGATCGTGTCGAAGAAAATTCCTGAAAGATCTGATCCCCATGACGGCATTGGCTTTTTCTCGAATAGAGACAAACCTTTGAGTCGAAGGTCGAGCATCCACTGTGGCTCAGACTTCTTAGCTGAAATATCACGAACAACGTCTTCGTTAATGCCGCGCTTTGCATTATCGCTCGTCTCATTCTTATCTGCCCAGCCGTATTCGTAATTTCCGATTCCGTCGAGTTCTGGATGCGCGATTGTCATGAGCGACCTTTCTTAGTAGTGGACGTAGAAGCAATCTGTGGAACAAAAGTTGTGCAAACACCATCGCCATGGGCAATAGTGGCTAATCGTTGTACGTGGGTTCCGAGAAGTTCGGAGAATGCACGCGTTTCGGCCTCGCATAGTTGTGGGAACTCAGCAGCAACGTGTGCAATCGGACAGTGGTGCTGACAAATCTCTTCACCATGTGATTTGTTCGTAACGCTAGCCGCATATCCCTGTTCAGTTAAAAAACTGGCAAGAGCATCGCTCTTTCGAGACTTCTTCGATAAGGATGGAGTCGCTTTCTTTATGATGTCATCTGCACGGGATTCAGCGAATGCTTTTATGCTCTGCTCCCCTAATTGCGATGACATAAACTTCAATGCCGCAACTGCTAAGTCGTCATACGAGTGTTCAAATTTTTCGCGGCCGTTATCGGTCATTACGAAAACCTTTGAAGGTCTGCCTCGACCGCGCACCAATGCAACGTGAGGTTCGCGAGCTTCAAGAACGCCTTCTATAACGAGTGCATCTAGATGGCGACGAATACCAGCTGGAGTAAAACCGAGTTTTTCCGAAAGCGCCGCAGCTGTTGAAGGACCGTTTTCCAGGATCTGACGAGCCACCGCATCGCGGGTACGCAGGTCATCGCTATGGGTCAATGGGGCGGCTAATTTCACAACACTATTGTGTCTTAAATCAATGATTCTTACCACTCGAGACGCAAGCCAAAATTGCCTCGGCAATCCGCTAGGCCAATCTAGGCTAAGGCCATGACTGAGTTTGCTAGAAAAAGGTTAGTGGCAATACTTCGGGTCCTTCTGGTTTTTCAAACAGGAATAGTCATCACAGGCGCCATTGTGCGTTTAACAGGTTCGGGACTCGGTTGCCCGACGTGGCCAGAGTGCTCAGGTGATTCCTTTACGCCAGTTCATGAGCAAATTGAGGGCTTTAACGCGTGGATTGAATTTGGAAACCGCTTACTCACCTTTGCATTGCTTTTAGCCTGTGTTCTTTCGATCTTGGCAGTTCTCTTTAGCAGGAGAAAAGATCTAAGACTTCTTGTGCTCGGTCAGTTAGCAGGTATTTTCGGTCAAGCAATTCTTGGCGGAATCACAGTTCTAACTGGTTTAAATCCTTGGACTGTAGCGGGACACTTTATTCTTTCAATTATTCTCATAGCTGGCGCTCAATCTCTTTTAACTAAAGCAAAAGTTCCTTACGAACGTAAACACCTCGGCAAGAATACTTTGCACGCTATATCCCGGGTGCACGTTCTTCTAACATTTATAGTAATTATCGCCGGAACCATTGTGACGGGTTCAGGACCGCACGCAGGAGATGTAACTTCTCCACGAATAAATTTTGATGTTCGTACTGCGGCTTGGTTGCACGCAGATCTAGTAATCGCTTTATTAGGTTTATCTGTCGCTTATTTCATATTTACGGCAACTCCTGAACCTACAAAACGATTACTTAAATTCTTTTTTCTAGCTTCGCTGTTGCAAGGTGCCATTGGATATATCCAGTACTTCATGGGTTTGCCAGAGCTTGTTGTTGCAGCACACATACTTGGGTCCACATTGGTGTGGATTAGTGCTTGGAAAGTTTGGCTCTCCGTATCAAGACAACCAAAGAAAGTGACCTAATGCAATGAGTACGATTTCGAATTGGAATGCAAAAGATGATTTAGTGGTTGCTCATGCTCGTGCATTGGCTATGGATGCCGTACAGAAAGTCGGTAACGGGCACCCTGGAACTGCAATGTCCTTAGCTCCTGTCGCTTACTTGCTCTTTCAGAAACATCTTGTGCACGATCCGAATGATTCAGAGTGGATTGGTCGAGATCGCTTCATTCTTTCTTGCGGACACTCTTCAATGACTTTGTACACACAACTCTTCTTGAGTGGTTATGGCTTAGAACTTAAAGATTTACAAGAATTTCGCACTTGGGGTTCGCTCACTCCGGGGCATCCAGAGTATGGGCATACTGTCGGAGTTGAAATGACAACAGGACCGTTAGGTCAAGGAGTTTCAACTGCAGTAGGTATGGCGATGGCAACCAGATACGAACGCGGACTCTTTGATCCAACTACTACTGATGGCGCATCAATTTTTGATCATCGAATCTGGGTCATATGTTCGGATGGAGATTTACAAGAAGGTGTAAGTAGCGAAGCTGCATCGTTGGCTGGAACACAAGCACTTGGTAGTTTGAATGTCATTTATGATGACAATCGCATTTCGATTGAAGGCGATACGCACGTGGCATTTACTGAAGATGTCTCTGCCCGTTATCGCGCATATGGGTGGGAAGTCATTGATATAGAAGCGCTTTCTAATGGCGATGTAGATCTAGTGAAGTTAGATCAAGCGATGCAATCAGCGGCTAAGAATCTCAAACAGCCAACTCTTATTCGCCTACATACTGTTATTGCGTGGCCATCTCCAAACGCACGTGGAACTGCTAAATCACATGGTTCCGCATTGGGAGCTGAAGAAGTAGCAGCAACTAAATCTGAACTCGGTCTTAATCCAGAAGAGCATTTTGCATTTCCCGATGATTTATTGGCGCACGCCCGAGAGGTTAAAATCCGCGGCGCGCAGGCACATACAGCTTGGAATAAAAAATTCGAGGCATGGAAAAACAACGAACCTGAACGCGCCAAATTACTTGCCAGAATTTTGTCAAAGGAGTTGCCAATGGATTGGGATTCTTTAGTTCCAACTTTTGAAGCAGGTAAAGATGTCGCAACTCGAAAAGCTTCAGGTGATGTTATTAATGCTCTTGCAAAGAAACTGCCTGAAATGTGGGGCGGATCTGCAGATTTAGCTGAGAGCAATAACACAACGATTGAAGGCGGCGGTTCGTTTCTGCCTTCAACTAGTGCCATGAAGGGTGCTAATCCTTACGGGCGAATCATCCACTTTGGAATCAGAGAACACGCTATGGGTTCGATTATTAATGGCATCGCTCTTAGCGGTTTAACAAAAACCTTTGCTGGAACATTTGCAGTATTTAGTGACTATATGCGCCCAGCTGTGAGATTAGCTGCGCTGATGAAGTTACCTTCAATTTTTGTTTGGACTCATGACTCCATCGGGTTAGGTGAAGATGGACC
>JBILSQ010000033.1:0-6645 GCA_044372035.1 Candidatus Planktophila sp.
CTTTCAACTAAGCAGCGAACATTTTCTGCAGCAGGCTTAGCAGTTGCTTTCGTTCTACTCACTCCGGTGCTGCAAAGTTTGGGCGCTGCAGCAACATGGTCAGATGCAATTATTTTTCTCGGCAGCGTCTTTGCGCAAGTAATCATGGTTCATCAGAAGTATGAAGCGTGGCCACTGTGGTTCGCCATTAACGTTTTAGCAACAGTTCAGTACGCCGTTTTAGGCTATTGGTTCACTGCTGTTGTGTACGCAGCATTTACCGTAATCGCTGTACTCGGGTGGAAGCGTTGGTATGAATCTCACCGAAGCTCTCGCTGATTTACTCTCTTCACCGGGACCTCACTTAATTGCAATTGACGGTCCAGCTGGAGGCGGTAAAAGCACATTAGCTAAAAACTTATTTCTGTACTTGAGCACGACTCGCAATGTAAATCTTCTTGGTTTAGATGATATTTACGATGGTTGGGAAAATGCACTCGGAGATACGTTAACGACAAACCTTCAGAGAATTGCATCTGCCCATAAGAATGGACAATCAGTAAGTGTTGAAATTTATGACTGGGCGAACTCCTGTTATGGCCACAATAGAGTGCTTGATCCAAAGGAAATACTCATTATTGAAGGCGTTGGAAGTGCGCAAGGAGTCATTCGCGCTCACGGAGCAATCACTATCTGGATGGATATTGATCCGCTAGTTGGCATGGAAAGAGTTTTAAACAGAGATGGCCATCACATAAGCGAAGAGATGAAAGCGTGGCAAGTGTTGCAAAGCAAACTATTCGCCCAATCTGGCGCCAAAGAAAACGCAGATTTCGTTATCACTACTGAATAAATTGGGCGCGCCACACCCTTGTATCTATGGGGTTTTATCTAAGATTTCCACGTGTCTGATTTATCTGGTGAACTCATTGATGGGCGCTATCAACTCATCTCCCAGATAGCCCAAGGTGGCATGGCCAGCATTTATTCGGCCCTTGATACCCGCTTAGATCGCAAAGTTGCTGTAAAAATAATGCACCCGCATCTTGCGCAAGATGAAGCTTTTGTTAATCGATTTATTCGAGAAGCAAAAGCTGCTGCTGCTCTTACTCATCCCAATGCCGTATCAGTGCAAGATCAAGGTTGGAATACAAATGGTGTGCCGGCTGTCTTTATCGTCATGGAGATGGTTGAAGGAAGCACTCTGCGCGAATATTTAGATGAATCAGGAAAATTCGGAGTAGCGCAAACCTTGCAATATCTGACAGCAATTTTGGGTGCACTTGCGGCAGCGCATAAATTGGGAATCATTCACCGAGATATCAAGCCTGAGAATATTTTGATTTCAAATGATGGTCGTATCAAGATTGCAGATTTTGGATTAGCCCATGGCGCTCTTATTGGAAGCACGCTCACTGCTGAATCTAGTGTTGTGCTCGGTAGTGTTTCATACCTTTCACCAGAACAAGTTCAACGTGGAATTTCTGATGCGAGAAGTGATGTGTACTCCACAGGCATTCTTGCCTATGAGTTACTTGTAGGAGAAAAACCATTTTCCGGCGATAGCCCAATTCAGATTGCTTACATGCATGTAAACAATCGAGTTCCACGTGTAAGTCAGAGCAGATCAGATATTCCTAAAGAGCTCGATGATCTGATTTATGCAGCCACAAGTTCCAACCCGGATGAGCGTCCACGTGATGCAGCAGTGTTTTTATCTGGAATTCAAGATATTGCTCGCTCAATAGATCCTAAGCGAAATCAATTGAGTTTGGAATTAGATATTCCGATGCAGAAGATTTCTGAGAAGTCATCGAAAATGAAGAAGAAAAAACTTAAACCTGAACCGGTCAGAGAAATAACCGAGGAAAAACCGAAACGTGAAATGACGGCAGGAACGAAGCGACGAACTAGTAAACGAGTTCGAAGAAATCGCATCATCGCTGCAACGCTTGCAGTGGCACTTGGTATCGGCAGTTGGTATGCCCTGATCGGGCCGGGTTCTCGTATCGTGGTTCCATCAGTAGTTGGTGCATCAATTGAGGAGGCAAACGCAGCACTTGCTCCCCTTGGCTTAACATCAGAAATAATCGAGAGACGATTTGATGAGGACATTGCATCAGGAAAAATCTTGGAATCAGATCCAAGCGGTGGCGATAAAGTCGATGCTGGTGGACGAGTTAACTTGGTGGTGTCCAAAGGTCAGGAACGTTACGTGATTCCAGTCTTAACGGGACTTACACCGTCAGCTGCTTTAAAAGTTCTTACAAGCCAACCATTAAAGTCTGCAGGAATTTCTGAAGAATTCAATACAACTATTCCTAAAGGCTTAGTCATTTCGTCAAATCCACCTAATGGACAAAAGGTTAAGCGAGATACACCAGTATCTATTCTTGTCAGCAAAGGCATCGAAGAAATTGCACTTACAACTTACGTTGGTCAGAGTGCAGACCAGGCACAAAATGAATTAACTGAGGCGGGCTTTAACGTTGAAAGTTCATTTGCATATAGCGAAACCGTTGCCGCTGGCGCTGTAGTTTCTCAAACACCTGCTGGAGTTGTGAGTGCGCCGAAGGGCTCAACAATTACATTAGTGGTTTCAAAAGGTTCTAAATTCGTCTTTATTCCTAATGTTTATTCGATTGAAACGAATAAAGCGATGGCTACCTTGAAAGATTTGGGACTTAAAGTCAAGGTTCGAAGTATTGGAAAGAAAACCGTCAAGTACGTGACAAATGTATCTCCGAAGATAGGCACAAAAGTCCTACGTGGCACCGTTGTAACCATCACAGTAGGCTAGGCCGATGCCAGCCCCAGTGAAGAAACCGCGTATCGGAGCCCACACACCAACTACAGGTGGAATGGCAAAGCGCTCTATTGAGTACGCACGAACAATTGGCGCAGAAGCAATTCAGGTTTTCGCATCTAACCCACGTCAATGGTCGATGCCAGATGCGAACATAGCTGCAGATAATGAATTCAAAGAAAAAGCTGCCGAATTAGATTTAGAGGTTTATGTACACGCGCCATTTCTCATTAACTTAGGTTCACCCACTGAAGACACATATAAAAACTCTTTGGCTGCAACGGAGTATGCACTCAAAAGAGCAACAGATATCGGTGCTTTGGGATCAGTTATTCACACCGGTTCCGCGGTTAAAGAAGATAACGTGAAGCAAGCATGGAAACAGATTCACGAAGGCATGATGCCGATTCTCAATAAACTCAGTGATGACTCCCCTTATTTGCTACTCGAACCAACTGCCGGGCAAGGTCAATCACTGGTTAAGAAACTAGAAGATTTAGAAAACTATTTAAAGGCGCTTGAATACCATCCACGCGTTGGAATCTGTTTGGACACCTGTCACGTCTTTGCTGCAGGGCACGACATATCTGTAAAAGGTGGAATGACTGCAACCATTGACTTACTTATTGAAATCGCAGGTATTGAGCGTTTTCAATTAGTGCACGCAAATGATTCAATGGATGTCTGCGGAGCGCTTAAAGATCGCCACCAAAATCTGGGTGATGGGCACATCGGACTCGATCCCTTTAAGGAATTGCTGGCACACCCAGCCGTGGCGAATGCGCCGCTTATTCTTGAAACTCCAGGACTAGAAGAAAAGCATGGTCCTGAAGTAACTCTGTTGAAGAAGTTACGCGGATGAGTACAAAGCACGCTGCACGACTCAAATTAGCTCCATGGGCACTGCTCCTTGTTGCAGCGTCATGGGGTTGGGCTTTCGTGATCATGAAAGAGTCAATTGCCAGACAGAGCGTGAATAATTTTCTATTCAGCCGCTTTGCACTCGCTGTTATTGTGATGCTCTTACTTCGACCACAAGTATTTAAACTTTTCAATAAAGATTTGGTTGCTCGTTCTGCTGTTGCTGGAACATTTCTTGGCGCTGGATATATCCTTCAAACTCTCGGGCTAGAACGAACCGGTGCGGCAATCACTGGTTTTATCACTGGACTCTACGTTGTCTTTACTCCGGTTATTGCAGCGCTAGTTTTGAAAACTAGAATTACTTTACTTACGTGGATCTGTGTAGGAATTGCAACACTTGGTCTGGCTTTACTTTCTATACGTGGTTGGTCCGTAGGTGTTGGAGAATTGCTAATACTTGCATGCGCATTTTGTTTTGCTGGACACATTATTTCTCTCGGCAAGTGGAGCAGCGGGCGCGATGCTTACGCAATGACTGTTATTCAACTAGCAGTGTGTACTCTCATGAGTGGACTTGCATCTATTGCAGAGGGTGGTTATTCGCTGCCTCCTGATAGGGGTGTGTGGGCAACTGTTGTTTTCACTGCGGTGGTATGCACTGCAGCTGCGTTCATAGTTCAAACATGGTCGCAAGCGCACATGAGCACAACTAAGGTTGCCGTCATTCTGACTATGGAAGTTGTCTTTGCGGCAGTTTTTGCCATTTTATTTGGTGGCGAAAGCCTTACGCTTCAAGCCACTATCGGCGGACTCCTAGTTGTGACCGCAATGTATGTAATTGTCATTAAAGATTCGTGAGAAAATAATTTATGGCAATTGACCTTCGTTCAGATACCGTAACTCAACCCTCACAAGCGATGCGAGATGCAATTGCATCGGCACCTGTTGGCGATGACGTATACAGCGATGATCCAACCGTTAATTCACTGGAAGAACGAGTCGCTGCACTCTTTGGTAAAGAAGCTGCTCTATTTTCACCAACTGGATCTCTTGCTAATCAACTAGCAATTAGATCTCTAGTCGGACCAGGCGAAGAGTTAATCGCTGAAACAAATTCACATATTGTTCGTGCCGAACTCGGTGCGGCGGCAGTTTTCTCCGGCATAACTACTCGCACATGGCCAGCAAAAAATGGATTACTCAAAGCCAGTGACGCACTCGAAATAGCTCGTCCAAACTCTGGACCATACCTAGTTTCAACAACCGCAATTGCAGTTGAAAATACCCACAACTTTGGCGGAGGAACAGTTCAACCGATTTCTGAAATTGCTTCACTTAAAAAAGGTGCTGACGAAATTGGCGTTGCTCTTCATTTAGATGGTGCTCGTATTTGGAATGCTCACGTCGCAAGTGGGGTTAGCTTTGCTGAGTACGGAAAGTACTTTCAAACAATTAGCGTCTGTCTTTCAAAAGGCCTTGGTGCACCAGTTGGTTCGCTAGTTCTTGGAAGCAAAGAGATGGTTGCTCGCTCTCGTGTCTGGCGTAAGCGCTACGGCGGTGGAATGCGACAAATTGGCATTCTTGCAGCAGCTGGTCATTACGCACTTGATCACAACATCAACCGACTTTCAGAAGATCACGCACGTGCAAAGAAAATAGCAGTTGCTCTGGCAAGCGTTGATTCATCTCTGATAGATCCTGCAACTGTTGATACCAACATCGTTGGTCTTGATTTATCGAATTTCGCATTTAGCGCCGCAGATTTTGCGGCAAAGTGTAAGGAAAATGGATTGTGGATCAGCGCACTTGGTCCCAAGTACGCCAGATTAGTGACACATTTAGATTTTGATGACGCACAAACAGATGAAGCAATCGAAATACTAAAGCGCTGCCTCAAAGCGTAAGAGCCACTCTTTCTTGCCTAACCCGTAGGCATAATTTCCAAGTGCTCCCCCAGTTTTAACTATTCGATGACATGGGACCACCAAAACAATTGCATTCTTTGCACATGAACTTCCTGCAGCCCGCACTGCAGCTGGTGAACCTGCGCGTTTAGCCAAATCTGCATACGAAAGAGTTTTACCAGCCTTAACTTTTCTCATTGCCTTCCATGCTGCCTGTGAAAATGAAGCACCTGGTTGCCGGACTTTGATTGCATCCAGTGCAGTTAGATCTCCATCAAAGTAATCAGAAATTAACTCTGAAACTACTGGAAGTAACTTCACTTCTTTTATTTCACGCGCTTTATCGGCGACATCTAGAGAAGCTTTGAGGGCACTTACAGTCGAAAGGTTTGCCGCGAGTAATACATCTTCGTGGGCGATCAGATTTAACGTGCCTATCGGTGTTTTGTGTGACGTTAATAAAAGAGGCACAGCGCTAAATTAGCGATCGCGCAACATTTCAGCAACTAAAAAGGCTAACTCAAGAGATTGAGAGTGATTCAAGCGAGGATCGCAGGCAGTCTCATAACGTGATGCGAGATCTGATTCAGAGATTTGTTCTCCGCCACCAACACACTCGGTAACGTCATCACCAGTGAGTTCGATGTGTATTCCGCCGGGATGAGTTCCGAGTGACTTATGTACTTCGAAGAATCCTTTAACTTCATCCATAACATCATCAAACTTGCGAGTCTTGTATCCAGATGGTGCTTCGTAGGTGTTTCCGTGCATTGGATCGCAGACCCACAACACTTTTGCACCAGATTTTGTGACGCCATCTACGAGAGGTGGCAACGCTTCGCGAATCTTTGATGCACCCATGCGGGTAATGAAAGTAAGACGGCCTGGTTCGCGATCTGGATCCAAGCGATTAATAAGAGTGAGTGCATCTTCTACAGTTGATTTTGGTCCAAGCTTTACGCCAATTGGATTCTTAATCTTTGATGCAAAATCAATATGCGCACCATCTAATTGACGTGTTCGCTCGCCAATCCAGAGGAAGTGCGCCGATACATCGTAAGGATCACCAGTGCGTGAATCGATACGTGTCAG
>JBILSQ010000002.1:0-21629 GCA_044372035.1 Candidatus Planktophila sp.
ATGTAGGACTTGGTACAAAAGGAGTAGTTGCTAGTTCATTACCTGGTCCTGCAGGAAATGTTGAGTATTTTCTCTGGCTCAAAAGAGGAACCGGTGAAATTTCAGAGAGTGCTTTAGAAGAAGCGATTCAGATTGGGCCCCAGTGATGAGTCAACGTAACGTACTAATTTTTGTTAATTCTGCGCGTGCAGAAGCAAAGAACGCTTCAGAAACGATTATTTCTAAGTTAAGTGAAGCAAACATAAAGGTTTTCTCATCAACTGATTCGTCTATTCCCGCTGTAGAGCTCGTACTTGTTCTAGGTGGCGATGGAACCATTTTGCGTGGCGCCGAATATGCAGTTGCCCACAATGTTCCTCTGCTTGGCATTAACTTGGGTCACGTCGGTTTCATGGCTGAAGTTGAAGCATTCACCTATGAAGATGTGGCAGAGGCCGTTATCAATAAGGATTATGTTTCAGATGAGCGAATGTTATTATCTTTCGAGGTTAAACGTAACGGCTCGATAATTGAAAGCGGCTGGGCTCTTAACGAAGTAAGCATCGAACGCAAAAGCACGACGATGGTCGAACTCTTTGTTCAAATAGATAACAGGCCTTTATCCAGATGGGGCTGCGATGGAATTATCTGTGCCACACCTACCGGTTCAACTGCTTATGCATTCTCAGCGGGAGGCCCTGTTCTCTGGCCTGAAGTTCAAGCTCTTGTTCTCTTACCTATAGCCGCTCATGCTCTCTTCGCCAAACCTATGGTTATCGCTCCTTCTTCCACAATTGGAATAGCCATTGAATCATCCGATGCATCTTTATCCGCAGATGCTCTTCGAAAAATTGAACTTAAGAAAGATGATGAAGTCGCTATAACTAAGAGCGGTACCCAAATTACTTTGGCTCACCTTAAATCCACCATTTTCACAGACAGGCTTGTCGCAAAATTTAAATTACCAGTTGAAGGATGGCGCGGTGAGTGATCGCACTTTTCTTGAAGAGATTCATATAAAAAATATCGGGGTTATTACCCAGGCTAATTTGGAGTTCAATAAAGGTTTAACTGTACTTACTGGTGAAACCGGTGCAGGTAAAACAATGGTTCTTACTGCTTTGAATCTCGTTCTTGGTGGAAAATCAGAGAGTTCCTTAGTGCGAAGCGGCGAGGAGAGATTAACGGCTAGCGCTCTTTTTAGTATTCCTAAGAAAAAATTGGACGCATTTGAGAATTTAGGTATTGAAATTGAGGAAGGCTCGTTAACAATTTCGAGAAGTGTGACACGAGATGGAAAGAGCAAGGCGATTGCCAGCGGTGTCAGCGTAAGTGCGAGTGCGCTATCGGATGCAAGTGATTATCTCGTTGAAATTCATGGACAAAGTTCGGGGATGAATATCACCAAAGGTTCTCGGCAAAGAGAGCTGTTGGATCGATACGCCGGCAAACCTTTAACTTCTTCGTTGACTCTTTACCAAAATCATCTCAATGAGTACCAGCTAGTTAAGGGCAGAATTAGTGATCTAAAGAAGAGCGCGGCAAGCCGTGAAGAATCTTCAGCTGCTCTCAAGGCTTTTAGCGAAGCTTTTTCTAAATTAAAACCGTTAGCAAGCGAATTATCGAGTATTGAGGATGAAGTACGACGGTTATCTTCCGTTGAAGAACTCCGCATAGCTGTTACCCAAGCACTTGTCTCTTTGGAGAATGAAGACGCCGGTGTATTAAACGCGCTAGGGCAAGCAAAGAAATCACTTGATTCAGTCAAAGAAAAGGATTCCAAATTAGAGAAGTTCTCGGATGACTTTAATGATGCATTCTTCATCTTGGCTGACATATTGCCGAATTTGAATTCCTATCTTCAAAGTTTAGAAGCTGATCCAGAGAGATTAGATTTCTTACAGGAGAGAAAATCAGCGCTAACTTCTTTCGTGAAGAAGTGGAGTCCAGAAGTTAACGGCGATGAAGGTTTAGTCGTTTTGATTGATCGCAGTAAAAGTGTTTCATCCCAGCTAGATGATTTAAGTGGTGGTGATGAGCGAATACAAGCTCTCGAAAATGAATTATCAGCAATCAAGAAGAATTTACTGCTGGCGGCATCTGATTTAACTAAGGTTCGAATGATTGCAGCCGATGATCTTTCTAAAAAGGTATCTGCAGAAATGCATTTACTATCAATGCCGCATACAAATCTAGTTATAGAGGTTCTTGCACCAAGTTACGAGGGGCCTCTGAAGGAAAGCGATTTTTCTTCTCACGGTTGTGACACAGTAAGCATGTTCCTTCAAACACACAAGGATGCACCTTTGGTGTCCTTGGCTAAGGGCGCTTCAGGCGGAGAAATGTCACGCGTTATGTTGGCACTTGAAGTTGTGCTTGCAGCATCAAATCCAGTTGGTACATATATTTTCGATGAAGTAGATGCTGGCGTCGGGGGAGCCGCCGCAATTGAAGTAGGACGTCGTTTGCATACGTTATCTAAGAACGCTCAAGTAATTGTTGTTACGCATCTACCTCAAGTAGCCGCATGGGGAGATCAACACTACGTTGTTGAAAAAAGTATTGATGGAACGGTTATTTCAAGTGGTGTGACGCAAGTTGAAGGTGAGGCTCGAATTTCTGAAATAGCTCGAATGCTCGCCGGTTTACAAGAATCTTCCAGCGCTAAGGAACACGCGAGCGAACTGCTCAATATGCGACTTATAGGATAAAACCTTTAATCAATGATAGGTTGTCCTTCCATGGGCCAACCTCATGTAACCAAGCATTTATTCGTAACAGGCGGTGTCGCCTCCAGTCTTGGTAAAGGTCTAACAGCATCAAGCCTTGGCAGACTATTAATTTCCCGCGGTCTGCGCGTAACAATGCAAAAACTGGATCCCTATCTCAATGTTGATCCAGGCACTATGAATCCGTTCCAACATGGCGAAGTATTTGTTACAGATGATGGTTCTGAAACCGATTTGGATATCGGTCACTATGAACGTTTTCTCGATAGAAATTTACACGGTTCAGCAAATGTGACTACCGGACAGGTGTATTCGCGTGTGATTAGCCGTGAACGACGCGGTGAATACTTAGGCGAAACAGTTCAAGTGATTCCACATATTACAAATGAAATAAAAGAACGCATTCGTGCAATGGCAGCTCCTGATATTGACATAGTTATTACGGAGATCGGTGGAACGGTTGGAGATATTGAATCTCAGCCTTTTCTTGAAGCAGCTAGGCAAATTAGACAAGAAGTAGGAAGGGATAATGTCTTCTACTTACACATCTCACTAGTGCCCTATATAGGGCCGTCTGGAGAGTTAAAGACAAAACCCACGCAACATAGCGTTGCCGCTTTACGCAGTATTGGTATTGCCCCTGATGCAGTTGTATTGCGATCAGATCGCCCAATACCTGATGGAATCAAGAGAAAAATTTCTTTGATGTGTGACGTAGATTTAGAGGCTGTTGTTGCTGCGGTAGATGCGCCATCAATTTATGACATCCCAAAGGTTTTGTATGCTGAAGGATTAGATGCTTACGTTGTTCAAAGATTAGGTTTGAAGTCTCATGATGTTAAGTGGGGCGAATGGGATGACTTGTTGGAAATCGTTCATAATCCGAAGCATCACATCAAAGTTGCACTTGTTGGCAAATACATCGATCTTCCGGATGCGTATCTATCAGTTTCAGAAGCTTTACGAGCGGGCGGTTTTGCCAATAATGCGAAAGTTGAATTGAAGTGGATTGCCAGTGATGACTGCGCTACTCCTGAAGGCGCGCGAAACGCCTTGAGTGATGTCGATGCAATATGTGTGCCTGGAGGATTTGGAGTACGAGGCATTGATGGCAAACTGGGCGCTCTTACATTTGCTCGTGAAAACAAGATTCCAACTTTAGGTCTATGTTTAGGATTGCAATGCATGGTTATAGAAGCTGCGCGCAATTTAGCAGGCATTAAAGACGCTAACTCTTCAGAGTTTGCACCAGATAGCGGAACGCATGTAATTGCCACTATGAAAGACCAGAAGTCGATTGTTTCAGGAAGCGGAGATATGGGAGCGACCATGAGACTTGGTTTATACAAAGCAGATTTGCTAGCCGGATCACTAGTTGCGCAAATGTATGCAAGTAAAGAAGCATCAGAGCGACATCGCCATCGATATGAAGTAAATAACTCTTTTAGAGACAAGATTTCTGCTGCGGGCTTGGTTTTTTCAGGTGTTTATAAGGATCAAGATCTTGTTGAGTTTGTTGAGCTGCCTCGGGAAGTTCATCCTTTCTATGTTGGCACTCAAGCTCATCCAGAACTCAAATCTCGACCAACACGACCACACCCTCTGTTTGTCGGATTAATTGCAGCAGCTTTAAATCGGAAGAGTTCGTAATGATTATTGGAGTACCTCGCGAGATAAAAGTTCAGGAATACAGAGTTGCCCTGACTCCTGAAGGCGTAACCGAGTTGGTTAAGAATGGCCACACAGTCCTTATTGAAAATGATGCTGGCATGGGTTCAAGTATTACCAACGAAGATTACATTCACGCAGGGGCGCAAATCAAAAGCTCTGCAGAACAAGTTTGGCAAGAGTCAGAAATGATTATGAAGGTCAAGGAACCAATAGAAGCTGAGTATTCGAGAATGAGACAAGGCCAGATTCTCTTTACGTATTTACATTTAGCAGCTTCAAAACCTTGTACTGACGCGCTGATTAAATCCAAAGTTACCTCTATTGCATATGAAACTGTTGAAGTTTCAGGTTCGCTACCTCTATTGGTTCCCATGAGTGAGGTTGCTGGACGCATGGCTACACAAGTTGGAGCCGATGTTTTGCTTAAACCAAAAGGTGGTCGTGGAGTTTTACTCGCGGGAGTACCTGGTGTTTCACCCGGAAGAGTTGTTGCGATAGGTGGCGGTATCGCTGGTCTTAACTCCGCTGTTATTGCTATGGGTATGGGCGCAGATGTTGTTGTTATTGATCGTTCCGCTCAAAGATTGGCTCAGATTGATCAGGTTTATAACGGACGAATTAAAACTTTGATGTCTAGTACCGCAAGTATTCAGAAATCAATCTATGAAGCTGATTTGGTAATTGGTGCGGTTCTGATTCCCGGAGCTCGCGCACCAAAGTTAGTGACAAATGCTGATGTTGCCAAGATGAAACCTGGTTCGGTACTGGTAGATATTGCAATCGACCAAGGTGGTTGCTTTGAAGATTCAAAGCCAACGACTCATGAAAACCCTACGTATAGCGTTCATAATTCTATTTTTTACTGTGTCGCGAACATGCCCGGTGCGGTCCCGGTTACTTCAACGTATGCATTGACGAATGTGACACTTCCATTTGCCTTACAGATCGCAAATCATGGTTGGGAAAAAGCTTTGAGATTAAATCCTGATCTAGCAAAAGGGTTGAATACGCACGAAGGCAAAGTTACTTATAAGGCCGTAGCAGAAGCACACGGTTATGAATTCTCGCCAGTATTTTGATCAGTTCCTAAACTTTCAGCGGGTTGAACGTGGTTTGTCCACCAACACGTTAGCTGCTTACTCGCGCGATCTAGAACGATTTTTCGCGTTTCTTGATAAAAATAATATACAAGTTGCGAATTTAACTGATGCTGAAGTTCAGGAGTTCCTTGTTTACTTAGATTCGATGAAGTTATCACTTAGTTCAACCAATCGCGTGATATCCACGATTCGTTCTTTCTACGCTTATCTAGAGAGAGATCACAATATAGACAATCCCATGAAGGAGATATTCTCCAGAAAAGTGCCTTTGCGTTTGCCCAAGGCGCTAACAATTACTCAGGTGACTAGTTTAATTGAGGCCGCTCTTGTTAATGACAAAGTTGTAAGTTTAAGAGACAAAGCGATTCTCGAGATTTTGTACAGCTCAGGAGCTCGAGTTTCTGAAGTGATCGCTATAAATGTAAATGATGTCTCTGTTGTTGCTACCGGCAGCGAAGAAATTCGCATAGTTAAATTACGGGGTAAAGGTGGCAAAGAGCGTGTGGTGCCACTGGGAAGTTATTCCGTAAAAGCTATAGATGATTACTTGGTTCGAGTAAGGCCCTTGCTGGCAGCGAAAGGGTCAACCGGTAAGAGTGAGGCTTTGTTTCTAAATCAGCGTGGTTCGCGAATGTCTCGCCAAAGTGCATGGCAGATAGTTGTTGATGCGGCAAAGCACATTGGATTAACCGAAGGCATTTCGCCCCATGTTCTCAGGCATTCTTTTGCTACTCATTTATTAGATGGCGGGGCTGATATTCGCGTAGTACAAGAGTTGTTGGGACATTCATCGGTAACAACCACGCAGATTTACACCTTGATTACGATAGACAAGATTCGAGAGTCTTACGCAACAGCTCATCCAAGAGCTATGAACTAATTACTGTCCTCTTAAACGACGCGCAAGAATACTTTGGTCGCCTTTGGCTTCGAGATCAGCAATGATGACAGCAATTGATTCACGGACTATTCGTCCACGATCTACACCTAAACCAAGATCGCCACGTAACTGTAAACGCGCTTGATCTAAGTCATAGAGCTCATCAGGTGAGAGATAAACAGTAATCTTTTCATCGTGTTTTTCGCGACCTGATGGAGAGCGATCAACACTTGTTACGCGTCGACGTTGAATAGCACGAACGCCTTTTTTAGATGGTGAAACAACTGGCGCAGAAATTGCTGGTGCAACGAGAGGCTTTGCTGGTTCAACGTCGGGTTGCTTTACCGAGGTAAGTGAAGGTGATGTAGATCGAAATAACTCATCTGCACCTGGAAGACTTGCTCTGCGTGTCATTTTGCGCCTCCTCTGGCAATTAATTCACGTGCTAAGCGACGGTATGAAGCAGCTCCACCTGATGATGAAGCGTAAGAAGTAATAGGTTCACCAACAACTGTGGTTTCTGGGAATCGAATTGTTTTTGCAATGATCGTTTCAAAAACATCTTCTGGGTACTTCTCGAGTATTGCACCAAGTACTTCCCGGTTGTGCAGCGTTTTACGGTCGTACATTGTGGCAAGAATTCCAATTAACTTTAGATCTGGGTTCAAGAAACTCTTGACCTTATCCAGGTTTCCTTTGAGTTCGATAAATCCATGAAGTGCAAAGTATTCGCATTGCAACGGAACTATTACTTCATCTGATGCAACAAGTGCGTTAATTGTTAGTTGTCCCATGGTTGGCTGACAGTCAATCAAGATGACATCGTAGAATTCTTTAAGTGGTGCAAGTGCGCGCTTGAGGTATTGCTGTCCACCGATTTCAGCACCTAATGTAGTTTCAGCCGTTCCAAGATCACGGTTTGCTGGAAGAAAATCCAGACCTGCAACACTTGATTTAAGAACTATCTGGTCAATGTCGGCCGTAGGAGTCATCAATGCGTAATAAACCGTTTGTTCAAGAGGTAAAGAGTGTGCGTTAACGCCAAGACCTAAGGAGAGACCGCCCTGTGGGTCAAAATCTACGAGAAGTACTCGTCGACCAAGTTCGGCAAGACTGGCTCCTAAGTTGATAGTGGAGGTTGTTTTTCCTACGCCACCTTTTTGATTAAAAATGGCAATAACTTTTGCGCCGCCGTGTTCGGATAAAGCGGGCGGTGTCTTAAAGTTCAGTGGTTCTTTATTGAGGAGTGCAGAGGTCGTTGCAACATCGTCGTCAATTGTCGATTTAACGTTCAAACGAGAAACCTCTTTCTTCTGATTCGCGCGACTCTACGCATTAGCCACCGACTAGGCAAGTGGGTTCCTTAAGTTACTTACTCGCTAAATTGAAGTACGGTTCGCACGTGGATACCCAATTGAGCAATGGTGATGAAGTAATCACGCCTGAAAACCCTGGGTTCTCCGTTCATTTAACCAATTTTGATGGCCCCTTTGATCTGCTGCTTCAGTTGATTTCTCGCCACAAAATGGACATTACGGAAGTGGCTCTGAGTGCGGTAACCGATGAGTTCATCTCATTTATTCGATCCCTCGAACTATCGGGAGAGGGGTGGCGGTTGGACCAAGCCACCGAATTTCTGGTTATTGCCGCTACGCTGCTCGATCTCAAAGCAGCAAAACTGTTACCTAGCGGTGAAATAGAAGATGAAGAGGATTTGGCCCTTCTTGAGGCGCGCGACCTTCTCTTTGCTCGCCTTCTTCAGTACAGGGCTTTCAAGGAGATTGCAGCTACTTTCAATGCGCGCATAGAAGCATTCGATAAAACCTTTGCCAGAGTCGTTTCCTTAGATCCTGCTCTTTCTTCCCTTCTGCCAGAGGTCCTCATTGGCGTAGGTCCAGCGCGCTTTGCCGCGATTGCCGAACGTGTCCTGACTCCAAAAAGCGCGCCGGTAGTTGCGATTGAGCATCTGCACTCTGCTCTGGTAAGCGTTACAGAAGAGTCTAAAGTGGTGGTTGAGGCTTTACGTAAAGGTCGAACAGTAAGTTTTCGTTCATTGATAGCCGATGCCTCTTCAACATTGGTAGTAGTTGCACGCTTTTTGGCGCTTTTGGATCTTTATCGACAAGGCGCTTTACGTTTCAATCAAGTTATTGCGTTGGGGGATTTGCAGATTAGTTGGACTGGATCTGAAACAGGGGAGATTGAAACTACTGATGAATTCGATATTCCAGTAGTTTTAGGCCAAGAGACGGCTAATGATGATGGCATCGAGGAGCAACGTGGAAATTAGAGATATCCATAGACACATTGAAGCCATTTTGATGGTGGTAGATGAGCCTGTCTCAGAGTTGACCCTGGCCACAGTTCTAGAAGTACCCCAAGAAGAGATTTCCCAGGCTTTGGCCGAGCTCACAGAGAGCTATGGTGAACGAGGTTTTGCCTTGAAGAGCGTTGCTGGAGGATGGCGCTTCTATAGCCACCCAGATAGTGCCGCAGTGGTCGAAAAATTCGTTCTAGATGGTCAGCAATCCCGATTGACCCAGGCAGCCCTCGAGACTTTGGCCGTAATTGCCTATCGCCAGCCTGTTTCCAGAGCGCGGGTATCGGCCATTAGAGGAGTTAACGTGGAGGCGGTCATGAAGACTTTGGTGACCCGCGGATTGGTTGAGGAGTACGGTCTAGAACCGGAAACTGGGGCTATCTTGTACAAGACCACCAATTACTTCCTCGAGCGTCTTGGCCTGAATTCGCTCGAGGATTTGCCTGCTCTGGCTCCGTATCTACCTGATCTTGAGCACTTGGATGAGATTCTCGATTCACTCGTAGATTAATTCTTTTCGTTTTCTTCCAGTAGGAAACCCTTAACTTCTGCTGTAGAGTTGTTCCAGTATCGCCTAGTTATTCGGCGAATCGTTGACTGTCGGGAATGGATAGCCACACATGAGTGAAAAACGCCTAAACAAGATCATTGCCGATGCGGGCATAACAAGCCGCAGGGGAGCCGATGAACTTATTGCATCTGGACGCGTAAGCGTAGATGGAATAGTCATTAGAGAGCTCGGAGCCAAATTTGATCCTTCAAAGTCTGATGTAATGGTTGATGGTGAGACAATTACACAATCATTGACCAAAACTTATCTCGCACTTCATAAGCCCAAAGGTGTTTTGTCAACGATGTTTGATCCGGAAGGACGACCTTGTTTGAGCGATTTTATTGACTTAAGAACGGAGCGTTTATTTCATGTCGGGCGCTTAGATAAGGACTCAGAAGGGTTGATTCTGCTTACAAATGATGGGGATCTGACTTTTAGAGCTACGCATCCTTCATATGGGTTAGAAAAAACCTACATTATTCAATACGAAGGCAAGCTGCCGGTTGGAGTTGAAAAAACCCTTCTCAAGGGGGTAGAACTCGAAGATGGAATTGGACGGGTTTTGACCTTTAAAGAACTTTCTCCGACGTGGTTGGAAGTGAGTATTCATGAAGGTCGTTATCACATCATCCGACGGTTAATGGCTGCAGTGGGTATTGATGTTCTCCGTTTGATCCGAACTAAGTTTGGACCTATATCTCTAGGGGAGACAGCTGAAGGACGCTGGCGGGATCTGAACTCCGGAGAATTGCTAAACATACAAAAGGCTTTGCAGTTTTAACCTTATAACCTTTTATCCACTTTACTTGGTGAATAGCTTTATCAATTTAACGATATTATTGTGATGAGTGTAGTTTTATCGATAATCTGGAAGAAATTTACGCACATTTATATAGATATATCGATATTTATGGTGGTTTATTGAGAATCAGATCCTTACTAGGGGATTCATCCATAAGTATCACTAAGGACATACATATAAAGATGTAAATCGTTTTAACTGTATTACCTTCCCACCGCAAGCAAGAACGAAGCGTTACTCTTTACCTATGAATGTGCGCGCAATCAGGGGAGCAATCCAAGTAACGGCCAATGATCCGGTGGCTATCGGGGAGGGTTCTAAGGAGCTGTTATCTGCAATCTTAAAAGCCAATGCACTCGAGATTTCTGACGTGATCTCTGTATTGCTCACTGCTTCACCAGATCTCAATGCTGCTTTTCCAGCTAGCGCTGCTCGTGAAATTGGCTTTGCTTCGGTCCCTCTTCTTTGCGCTCAGGAGATCGATGTACCCCAAGCTCTACCTCGAACAATTCGTGTGATGTTGCACTGTAATACCGAGCGTTCGGCTTCTGAAATAGAGCACATCTACCTTCATGGAGCCACAGTTTTACGTAAAGATTTAGCGCAGTAGAGGGTTGCCATGGCTCTTTCATCTGTGAAAATCGTAGGTTCTGGCCTCATTGGAACTTCTATAGGCCTGGCTTTGGCTTCGCATAACGTGCGAGTTTTGATGGCCGATCACAATGCACAAGCCAAAGATTTGGCCCAATCTTTGGTTGATCGTGGCCCTTCATTTGAATCTAACCACATCTTTGACGTCGTAATATTTGCTGTACCCCCGAGTGCTTTTGGTGCGGTCCTGAAAGAAGAAAGTGCACTCAATTCTGTATCTACATTTGTAGATGTCATGAGTATAAAAACTAAACCTCTACATCAAGTTGAAGGTTTGGCGGAAGTTTTGCCACGATACGTTGGAACCCATCCCATGGCGGGTCGAGAAGTTTCCGGGGCGCAATCAGCTCGAGGAGATCTCTTTCGAGGGCGCCCGTGGATAGTTACGTCAAATAAGGTTTCAAGTGCAGCAAGTATGGAATTAACGCTCGAGCTCATAAACTTTTGTGGCGGTATTGCGATTCACATGGATTCAGAAGAACATGATCAGGCGATGGCCTTGATCTCTCATGTGCCCCAATTACTGGCCAGTCTGTTGGCTGGGGAATTAGTTGATAGTGATCCTAAATGGCTCGGACTGGTTGGCCAGGGTTTCAAAGACCTGACACGTATTGCAGACTCTGATTCACTATTGTGGAAGGAAATTATTAGCGAAAACTCGTCGAATATCGCAACTGTTCTGAGTGGACTACGAGTCAAGATCTCAGAATTAGAAGCGACACTAAAAGAACCTGCAGTGGCCGAAGCGCTCATTGAATCAGGCAATAAAGGTCGAGCGTTGATTCCCGGAAAACATGGAAGTTCCGTTCGAAGTTACGTTTTCTTGCATATTGTAATCGATGACAAAGCGGGTCAACTTGCAGCAATTTTCAATGATTGTGCCGCCGCTGATGTCAACATTGAAGATGTTTCAATTGAACACACACCTGGTCAAAATACAGGTTTAGTTACTTTATCGATTCTGGATGTAGAAAAAGCTAGCCATTTAGAGCAGTTCTTGGGTTCCAAAGGCTGGAAAGTACATTCAACTCGTAATTAATTCCTAGCATTGGTCGTAGAATTACACCATGGGAATCGTTGTAGCAATAGATGGTCCCAGTGGAGCCGGCAAATCTAGTACTTCCAAATTAATCGCACATCGTGCTGGATGGAATTATTTAGACACGGGCGCTCTCTATCGCGGAGTTACTTGGTTAAGTATTGAAAAAAACGAACAAGAACCGCGGAAGTTGTTGGAACTACTTAAGTTATTCCCTCTTCGATTTAATTGCGACCCACTCACACCAATTTTATTTGTTGGAGATACCGATGTTAATATCTCAATTCGATCTCAAGAAGTAACTGACCGCGTAAGTTTCATTGCCGCTATTCCCGAAATTAGAAATGAATTGTTATCCATCCAACGTCAGTACATTAAAAATGCTTCTCGAGGAATCGTTGTTGAAGGAAGAGATATTGGAAGTGTTGTCGCTCCTGAATCGGCATTAAAATTTTTTTTGACTGCTGATCTAGAAGCACGCGCACTACGAAGAGAAGCTGAAATAGATGCGCAAATCTCTACTCAAGAGGTAAAAGAATCTTTAGACGGTCGCGATCAAATAGATACAACGCGCAAGGTTTCACCCTTACAGATGGCACCTGACGCGGTTCTTATTGATTCCACGCAACTAAATCTAGAGGAAACCGTTGAACGAGTCTGGGAACTCTTGCGCGAAAGAAATCTTCTAGGTTTACCAATTGTTGGAATACTTGGCAGACCAAACGTTGGAAAGTCCACATTAATAAATCGATTTATAGGCAGACGTGAAGCCATCGTTGAAGATACTCCAGGTGTTACGCGTGATCGTGTTCAGTACGAATGCGAATGGGGTGGACGTAGATTCATTGTTATGGACACAGGTGGTTGGGAATCTAAACCTGATGGAATCTCTGTTGCAGTAAGCGCTGGGGCGGAAATCGCTATGGAACAATCAGATGTCATTTGTTTCGTTGTTGATGCACAGATAGGTGCATTGGATGAAGATGATGTATTGGTTCAAGAGTTGAGAAAAGCAAAGAAGCCAATCGTACTTATTGCAAACAAAGTGGATGGCGAACGTGAAGAATCCGATGCGCACTCTCTGTGGAATTTAGGATTAGGGGAGCCGTATTTTGTATCTGCATTACATGGTCGTGGCAGTGGCGATCTTCTAGACAAAGTTGTCGCACATCTTCCTGAAGTAGGACGAGCGCAAGTACAAGATGGATATCGCAGAGTTGCTCTGATTGGACGACCAAATGTTGGCAAATCATCTTTGCTCAATGCTTTGGCTGGAGAAGAACGTTCAATCGTCTCTGAAATAGCAGGAACTACTCGTGATCCAGTCGATGAATTGATTTCCTTTGGTGGTTCTACCTGGAGATTTATTGATACCGCAGGATTGCGAAAGCGTTCGAATCAAGCAAGTGGTACGGATTACTACGCTTCGCTTCGCACACAAGCTGCGATTGAACGCTGCGAAGTTGCGGTAATTGTTTTAGATGCCAGTGAGGCCATTTCAGAACAAGATTTGCGAATTCTGACAATGGCTGAAGAAGCCGGTAAGGCAATGGTTATTGTCATGAATAAGTGGGATCTAGTAGATGAAGATCGCAGAGACCAATTAGACCGAGAGATCGATCGTCACTTGGATCAAATCGAATGGGCCCAGAGAGTCAATGTTGCTGCTAAAACTGGTTGGCACAGAGATCGCTTGGCCCCGGCGCTTCGTACAGCCATCGATTCTTGGGAGAAGCGTGTTCCAACCTCTAAGTTGAACTCTTTCCTGGGTGCACTTATCGGTGCGACACCGCCTCCTGTTCGCGGAGGCAAGCAACCAAAGATTTTCTATGCAACCCAAGCCGGTATCGCTCCGCCAAAATTCGTTATTTTCTCTAGCGGTTGGATTGAAGCGTCTTATCGCAGGTTCATCGAGCGTCGTTTGAGAGAAGAATTTTCCTTCCCCGGCACCCCAGTGCAAGTTGCTATACGAGTGAAAGAACGCGAGAAGAGTTAACTCTGATTATGAATAAGAATGTAAACGTTCCAAACGCGCTGAGTGTTTTGCGGTTACTGGGAGTTCCCGTTTTCATTTATTTCGCACTTGTCAGCGAGCAGGATTTTCTCGCCATTCTTACTCTTATGATCGCAGGTGCTACAGATTATTTTGATGGAAAAATTGCTAGAGCGTGGAATCAAACATCAACTATTGGGGCGATGCTTGATCCGGCGGCGGATCGAATCTACATCGTCGCAACCTTGGTCGTTCTATACCTAAGGCAAGCCATTCCGCTGTGGGTAGTTTTTGTCTTGCTTGGTAGAGACATCGTTCTTGCTCTTGTGACGCTGGTGATGAAGATTCGAAAGATTGAGCTTTTAGAAGTTTCGTTCCTAGGAAAAGCCGCCACATTTAATCTTCTCTACGCATTTCCTCTCTTATTGTTAGCGACTCACCAATCATTAATTGGGGACATAGCCTTCGCCCTTGGATGGAGTTTTGCTACGTGGGGAGTGGTTCTCTACATTTATACCGGTTTGACCTATTTCCAAAGTGCTGTAAAAAGTATTAGAGTTACATCTACTCACTCATAGAAGCGGAAGTTACATGTCTAATATTCCTGATTCACTTCGTTACACCAAAGAGCACGAGTGGGTAGCAGAAACCGGTACCGCTTTAATCTTGCGTGTTGGTATTACTGATTACGCCCAGAGTGCATTGGGAGACATTGTTTATGTGCAATTGCCAAAGATTGGTCAAGAACTAGGTGCAGATAAGGTTTGTGGGGAAGTTGAATCAACAAAGAGCGTTTCTGAAATCTTCTCTCCGGTAACGGGGAAAGTAAGCGCTATAAATTCAGAGTTAAATGCAGCTCCTGAAACAATCAATAGCGATCCTTACGGATCGGGATGGCTCTTTGAGATAACGGTTGAAACTGCACCTCAGAACCTGCTTTCAGCGGCAGATTACGCTGGTATCACCGCTTGACCCGCAGGGTGACATCCCCCTAGTGTCACCCTTAAGTTCAAGGTGAGCCCGTGGATGCGCGTGAAAGGAGTTGTTCGTGGCGGCAGTTGAAAATGAACGCGAACTAACCTCAACCCTTCATCTGGGCTTACGTAGTGTTGATGGAGCTAGCGAAACATCTGCGTCCCAGCTTTTTTTACAGCAAGTGGACGCATCTGTAAAAGCGATTATTGATGAAGTGTGTCAACAAGGTTCAAAGAAAGCCATGCTGGTAATTCATAGAGGACCATCTCAAGGATCTCGATTTTTACTAGATACTGATAGCACGACTATCGGACGTTCCCCTGAAAGTGATATTTTCTTTGATGATGTAACCGTTTCACGAAAGCACGCGTTTATTGAGCGCAATGGAGATGGGTTTACGATAACCGATTCCCAAAGTTTGAACGGTACATATGTCAATTCGCTTTCAGTTACCAAGCAAGTTTTGAAAATGGGAGACCAATTACAAATTGGTAAGTTTCATGCATTATTTTTTGGAAATTCACATGTTAAATCTCAAGGAGAGAAGTAATGAGCGTTCCAGCACGCGCGTATTTGAGTATCGGCGAAGTTCTCACGAAATTACGAGGAGATTTTCCTGACATCACTATCTCAAAGATTCGATTCCTTGAGTCAGAAGGTTTAATCGATCCACAGAGAACTCCATCTGGTTATCGCAAATTCACTGGTTCAGATTTAGAGCGTTTGCGATATGTTTTGCTAGCTCAGCGTGATCAATATTTGCCTCTGCGGGTAATTAAAGAGAATCTCGATGCACTTGATCGTGGATTACAGCCTGCTACTACATCGGGTGGAATAGCTGTTCCAAGACCATCTCTTGCAACTGTTGATGGCGAAATGGCACCGTCGGCATTTTCTGAATCTAGCGAAATGCGTCTTTCACGTGATGAATTGCTCAAGGCCAGCGGTCTTACTGAGTCAGCATTAGTTGAACTTGAATCATTTGGTCTGATAGCACCCCGTGGTCGTCATTACGATGGCGATGCTTTGGCTGTCGCCAAAGCTG
The DNA here is from genome assembly GCA_044372035.1 of Candidatus Planktophila sp. GTDB lineage: Bacteria > Actinomycetota > Actinomycetes > Nanopelagicales > Nanopelagicaceae > Planktophila. The sequence continues at coordinate 15,738 of JBILSQ010000002.1, forward strand.
TTACTGAAATGGGCACTTTTGGCATAGAGCCACGTCATTTGCGTTCATTTAAATCCGCCGCCGATCGTGAAATTGGTTTGATTGAACAAGTAATTACGCCATTGACACGTCAGAAAAACACCGAGTCAAAAGCTCGTGCGCAAGAAGTTCAAAAGGAGATCGCTTCACTTTCAATTCGCCTTCACGCATCTTTGGTGCGCGGTGGATTAAATCGCCTTCGATAGATCTGCATAAAAATGAGCATGGTTGCTATGCAAGTGGTGGGCGTTCGTATTGAAATGCCATCTAATCAACCGATAGTTCTGCTCAAAGAAATTGATGGCGTCCGCTTTTTACCAATATGGGTTGGAGCGGTGGAAGCAACTGCAATTGCTTTTGCCCAACAGGGGGTTATCCCTCCTAGACCTCTAACTCACGACCTCATGCAAGACATAGTTGAATCTCTAGATGCCACACTTACTGCAGTTCAAGTGACGGCTATTGAAGATGGTGTTTTCCTAGCTTCATTACTTTTAAGGGATCCAGAAGGTAAGGCAGTCAGTGTTTCATCCAGACCATCTGATGCCATTGCTCTAGCCCTTCGAACTCACAGCAATATTCTCGCTGATTCAGATCTGCTTGATAACGTTGGCATAGAAATACCGGATGATGTTGCCGAAGATGCCGCAGCAGCTTCTGGGCAGAGCTCCGAACTAGAGCGTTTTAGAGAATTCCTCGATCAGATCAATCCCGAAGACTTTGCTGGATAGGCATCTGAGCCCATGAAACTCTCAACCTCTAGTATAGGTTTTGGGAGTGTCGGAACCTGGGAGCAGGGTGTTCTCGTTCTATCCTTAGACACTCCCCAAGAGAATTGAGATTCCCCTCATGGCGCCAACTTCGGACTTCGAACTCATCGGCTATCGCGGCGCTACCGCTTGTTCAGCAGCGGGAATTAGTTATCGCCAATTAGATTATTGGGCTCGCACAGGATTAGTTGAACCCAGCATCAGACCTGCCGGGGGATCCGGATCAACTCGTCTTTACGGGTTCCGCGACATTCTTGTTTTGAAAATTGTTAAGCGCTTACTTGATGCCGGCGTTTCTCTTCAAAATATTCGTACAGCCGTTAATCATCTACGTGATCGAGGAGTAACTGAACTCGAACGAATTACCCTGATGAGTGATGGGGCTTCGATTTATGAATGCGCTAGCGCCGATGAGGTTATCGATCTATTAGCAGGTGGTCAGGGTGTCTTTGGTATTGCCGTAGGCAAGGTGTGGCACGAAGTTGAAGGCTCGCTCTCAACTCTTTCCGGTGAACTAGATGGTCACACGGTGGGTGGCGAAAGTAACGATGAATTATCACTTCGTAGAAAGCGCAAAGGCGCCTAAACAGGCATATTCTTCCCTTATAGCTTCTTACTTTCACGCTAGGGGATAGTGCAATGTCACGGGTTGAGCACTTCGGTTCTTACAAAGAATATGCCGCTTTCGAGCGTCGACACATAGGACCTACTTCTACTGAAGAAAATACGATACTTAGAGCTCTCGGTTACACCGATATGCAATCTTTTATCGCAGACGTAGTTCCAAGCAATATCGCAATGTCAAAGAAACTCAGTGAAGCGTTGCCCGAAGCGTTAACAGAAGTTCAAGCCATTGAAGAACTCCGCAAGATGGCAGATAAGAACCAACTATTCACTTCTTTTATTGGCTGCGGATATTACGGAACAATTACTCCACCCGTGATTCTTAGAAATGTTTTAGAGAATCCAGCTTGGTACACCGCGTATACCCCTTATCAACCAGAGATCTCTCAAGGCCGACTTGAAGCGCTCTTTGCATTTCAAACAGCTGTCTGTGACCTAACAGCGTTACCTATAGCGAACGCATCGATGCTCGATGAAGGAACGTCTGCCGCGGAAGCTATGACGCTAGCAAAGCGTGTATTTAATGGAAGCGATGATGCTGTTTTCTTAATTGACAAGCATGTTCATCCGCAAACTAAGGCAGTTATTCAAACGCGTTCGAAACCACTTAACATCATCATCGAAGAGTTTGATTCATCAATTGGAATCACAACACAATCACCTTATTTTGGCGTGTTAGTTCAATATCCAAATACACGTGGAGATATTCAAGATTTCAAAGAATTAACTGCGGCCGTTCATGCAAATGATGCGCTACTCATTGCTGCCACTGACTTGCTTGCATTAACGCTGCTTAAACCACCAGGGGAGTGGGGAGCCGATGTTGCAGTTGGATCCGCTCAACGATTTGGTGTTCCTATGGGATTCGGCGGACCACACGCAGGTTTCATTGCGGTCAGAAATGGATTGGAACGCTCTTTACCTGGTCGATTAATTGGTCAAAGCGTTGATGTCCACGGTAATCCAGCGTTTAGATTGGCTCTGCAGACTCGCGAACAACATATTCGCAGAGACAAGGCAACAAGCAACATCTGTACTGCGCAAGTTCTACTAGCTGTGATGAGTGCCTTCTATGCAATGTGGCACGGACCTGCTGGTTTAAAAATGCTAGCCGAACGAATTAGTAACCAGACTTCGTCGCTAGCTTCTGCGCTAAAAAAAGCTGGATACGTTGTCGTTAATGATTCGCACTTCGATACGTTGACCATCAAGGTTGATAACGCGGATGCTATTCACAAAAAAGCTTATGAGAATCAGATTAATCTGCGCCATTTTGATAGCACGCATGTGTCGGTTTCACTAGATGAAACCATAACAGTTGAGTCACTCAATCTACTTGGTAAAGTTTTTGGTATCACAATCGATGAACAACTGAATGAATCGATTATTAGTAAATCCTTAATCAGAGAATCCTCTTATCTACAACATCCAGTTTTCAACTCTAATCACTCAGAAACAGCAATGTTGCGATACATTCGTACGTTATCCGATAGAGATTTAGCGCTTGATCGCACAATGATTCCTCTGGGGTCATGCACGATGAAGCTCAATGCCACAACAGAGATGGAATCCGTTACGTGGCCTGAGTTCTCGCACTTGCATCCTTTTGCGCCTACAGATCAAAGTGTTGGATCACGTCAGTTAATAGATGAGTTATCGCAGTGGTTGATCTCTATAACCGGTTACGACGCTGTTTCCTTACAACCAAATGCTGGCAGCCAAGGAGAATTCGCTGGATTGTTGGCTATTAGAAATTATCACGATAGTCGCGCAGATCAAGAGCGAACAATCTGTTTAATTCCATCTAGTGCGCACGGAACCAATGCAGCTAGCGCTGTAATGGCTGGCATGCACGTTGTTGTTGTTGCCTGTGATGATCACGGAAATGTCAGTCTCGAAGATTTGAAAGAAAAAATTTCCGAACACGGTTCTAAGTTGGCCGCATTAATGGTGACATATCCTTCGACTCACGGTGTCTTTGAAAGCGCGATTTCTGAAATCTGCCAACTGATTCACGATGCCGGGGGACAGGTATACGTTGATGGAGCGAATTTAAATGCATTGGTTGGTTTAGCTCAGCCCGGTAAATTTGGCGCAGATGTTTCGCATTTGAATCTCCATAAAACTTTTTGCATTCCACATGGCGGTGGGGGACCTGGTGTTGGTCCAGTGATTTCCAAGTCACACCTTGCACCTTTCCTACCAAATCATCCACTAGATGTTCTGGCCGGACCTGCCACTGGGCCTGGACCAGTAAGTTCCGCCCCTTATGGCTCTGCAAGTATCTTGCCTATTTCCTGGGCATATATACGAATGATGGGGGGAGCAGGGCTCACTCACGCGACACAAGTTGCAATTTTGTCTGCTAATTACATAGCCATGAAGTTAAATCCTTACTATCCGGTTTTGTATACCGGCAATAACGGACGCGTTGCACACGAATGTATTTTGGATCTTCGTGAAATCACTAAAATTTCTGGGGTTACAGTTGATGATGTTGCGAAAAGATTAATGGATTATGGTTTTCATGCTCCAACAATGAGCTTTCCAGTAGCTGGAACCTTAATGATTGAACCAACAGAGAGTGAAGATATTGCTGAAATTGAACGATTCATTTCGGCAATGATCTCTATCCATGGCGAAATTATGGATGTACAAAAAGGCGTCATCGCTCATGAAGATTCACCTTTAGCGCATGCACCTCACACAGCTGGAGATGTTGTATCAAGCCAATGGGATCGAAAGTATCCGCGTGAAATCGCTGCTTTCCCTGAGTATCTAGATGGTTTTGTCCCAGGAGAGATTATTGGTATGCGAGGAAAGTACTGGCCGACTACTGGACGAATAGATGGAGCGTTCGGGGATAGGAACCTGATTTGTTCTTGCCCACCGATTTCAGAGTTTGCCCAGTAATTAGAACTACTTTACATAATGTAACTTATCGGCGTTAATCCTAAGCACACGCTGAACACCCCACAAACTAACTCTGTAAAACGCCTCAAGAACAATTGATTTACTCATTTTCGATACTCCACCTTGGCGTTCGATGAAATGTATTGGTACTTCCTTGATGATTGCGCCATGTGCGTGCAAACTCTTAATCATTTCAATTTGAAAGCAATATCCGTTTGAACTGATGTGGTTCAGATTAATGCTTTCTAAGGCGTTTTTACCATATACGCGCAAACCACCCGTTAGATCTTTGTACGGTAATCCTAAACATTTTCTTGCATACCAGGTACCGAATTTAGAGAGTAACTTACGACTATTGGACCAATTAGTAACTAAACCACCAGGTATCCATCTGGTTCCCATAACAACATCAATTTCCGGCCCCTGATCCAACATAATTGATAAATCATCAACTAAATGGGATCCATCAGCATCCATCGTTGCAATCTTTTCATAGCCGCGTTTGATAGCTGTTTGTAATGCAAAAACGTAGGCCGGGCCAATTCCGGCTTTTTTACCGTGATCGATAACGTGCACGTGAGATAAACCAAGCTTTCTTACAACATCCGCGGTTCCATCTGGAGATGCATCGTCGATAACGAAGACATCTACTTTGAGAACAGACAATTCTGAAACAATCCGCGCAATTGTTACGGCCTCGTTGTATGTAGGAACAAGAACCGCGTTTTTATTCATTCATTTTTCTCTTGCGCCAGTAAATAACGATTGAAAGCGCGACCATCAAGATTGCGTTGTAACTGTTTAACCTTTGCGACATAGATGCTTCTTGTATCAACGGAATTTCTGATTCTATATATGCGGCCTCATTTTGCTTTGTAATGGATCTAACGACGCCGCGATTATCGATAATTGCCGATACGCCGGTAGTTGAAACACTTACAACCCATCTGTTGTACTCGATGGCGCGAATGCGACTTATGTCTAATTGCTGAATACTCTGACCACTATCGGCAAATGTCGCATTATTTGTCTGAACAACCACTAGATTTGAACCATCTACATTAGAATTTACATTTGAATCATTGATTAGCTCATAACAAATAATGGGTGCAACATTTGCAACATCTATCTTGTGTTGGATCGACATTGTTCCAGGGATAAAATCAGCAACATTTTCTGCTAATGGCGACACCAATTCTGACAATGATCGTAGCGGTATGTACTCACCAAAAGGAGTTAGCGTTCTTTTCACATAAATTGACTCAACATCTCCATCTGAATTCCACAAAATGGAGGCGTTCTTTGGTTGATTCGAATCGCGTAAAACCGCTCCAACAATAATGGGGGTACTAAAAGAGCGAGCTAGAGAAGATATCTGCTCTCCTACCTCTTTATTAAGAAATGGATCAACATCAACGGCATTTTCGGGCCAGACAATGAAGTCGGGCTTTCTTTCAATCTGGTTTAGAGCTTTCTTAGTTTGCTCAAGATGCATGTTAAAAACTTCTTCTGCACGAGAGTTGAAATCTAAACCTAATCGCGGCACATTGCCCTGGACGCCCAAGAC
>JBILSQ010000034.1:0-6495 GCA_044372035.1 Candidatus Planktophila sp.
GTTCTCAATTTTGCGCGGCCATTCTTGCCACTTAACGCTATTCAGATCTTCAGGTTTGGTTCCGTGGCCCGGCAAACGTGGCACGCGAATCGTGTAGCCCTGTTGGTGCATGAACTCTGCCCAAGGACGCATTGACGAAGGAGAACCGGTAAATCCATGTACTAAGAGGATCCCGATTTCTTTTGTTGAGCCATTTCCTATTGCAGAGAAATCTTCCAAATAACCAGCAGGTGCGCCTTCGGTTCCCATGTGCGAAAGAGTACGCCGTGATTTACTGCGCAGCTAGATTCTGCGTAAGTGTTGACCACTTGCTGAGTAACTCTGTTGCCTTACCAGAATCAACTGCATCGATTGCTCGCTTTAGCCCTGCTGAAATTCGCGTATGTATATCTGCTGACACATCGCCTTCAAATGCAGCTATGGCTGCTGCTGCGTTTAAAAGAACTGCATCTCGCGGCGCGCCTTTTTCACCGTTAAAGATTGCTCGCGTGATTCGAGCATTCTCTTCTGAATCTCCGCCGACAAGTGCCGAGATAGGCGCTGCGGATAAACCAAAGTCTGTCGGTTGTATGCGTTCGCTTGCAATTGTGCCGCCACCAATTGATAGAACAGATGTTGTCGTTGCCAATGTAATTTCATCTAGGCCATCATCGCCGCGAAAAACAAATCCATCTACTCCTCGATCGCCCAATACTTGAGCCATAACCAGATGCATCCGTTCATTTGCCACACCAATTGCTGCGGCCGCAGGCTTTGCTGGATTAGCAAGTGGCCCCAGGATATTAAACACGGTTGGCACACCCAATTCCTTGCGAACCGCTGCAGCATTTTTCATAGCTGGATGAAACTTTTGTGCAAAGCAAAAACCAATTCCTAATTCTCCAACTGTCTTCTCAACGCCTTTGCCATCGAGAGAAATGTTGACACCCAGTGCTTCCAGTAAATCCGCGGCACCAGATTTAGAGGAGGATGCCCTGTTGCCATGCTTGACCACTCGTGCCCCTGCAGCTGCCGCGACGATTGCCGCTGTTGTAGAAATATTTATTGTGTGTGCGCCATCTCCACCGGTACCCACGGTATCTACGGCTCTTTCAGTAATTTTAATCGGTGCGCTGTGATTAAACATTTCACTGACAAATGCACCTACTTCATCAGATGTCTCGCCCTTATTCTTTAGGGCCAGCAAGAACGCGGCTAGGTCGGAACTCTCCGCGCGCCCTTCAAGAATTTCGCGCATAAACCATTGCGCATCTGATGGAGATAAATCCAAGCCAGATTCAATTGCTTCAACTGAAGACTTCCAACTCGGATTCATGAGTGGTTTTCTAAGAGAGTTACGCTGAAGTGAGTGAGCCAGTGCGCAATAAATCTGCGACAGTGCGTGCAAGTGTGAATGGATCAATTGGATGAATTACAGAAGCTTCTGCTTTCGACCAAGCAGCCAGCCACGCATCTTCTTTTCGTCCGGTAATTGCCAATACTGGAGGGCAGTTAAAAACTTCATCTTTAAGTTGACGGGCAACTCCGAGACCACCTTCGGGAGTTGCTTCACCATCGAGAATGAACAAATCGATTTTAAAGGTGCCATCTTGGGCGTTGCGATCAATGTATTGGCGAAGAGCTGCGCCAGTAGCGAATTCATGAACTTCGTGCTCCGGCAAATCTTGTGCCACACGAGTTCCAAGAGCCGTAATTACAGCGGCGCGAACAGAACTATCATCGGAGTAGATAGCAATCTGCTTCTTCTTTTGTGACGCCTGCGCGGATGAACCCATGCCCGTATCTTATTGTCTGGATCCCTGTTTTTTCGGCCAAAAAATCTAGTGACCTGATTCACCTATGAAATGGGAAAACGCCTCAGGCAACTGGGTCATTCGCGGTGGAAGTCCGAGCCCTTTGCGGGAATAATCATCCCTATGTCCACCGCAGCCACAGCCCACAAAATCTCACGTCCAAACCTTGTAGCGGTCGGCACAATCGTTTGGCTATCTAGTGAGTTGATGTTCTTCGCTGGATTGTTCGCAATTTATTTCACCACTCGAGCGGTGCAAGGTCCAGAAATTTGGAGCGAATCATCTGGGCTTCTTAGCCTTCCATTTGCAGCAGTTAATACAACGGTTCTTGTTCTTTCATCTGTTACATGCCAATTTGGTGTATTTGCTGCAGAACGTTTTCAAAATAAGCGAACTGGTTCCTTGCTACAAGTGAGCAAATGGGGAATGCGTGAATGGTTCTCCCTAACATTTCTAATGGGTGCATTCTTTATCGCGGGTCAGGTTTACGAATACGCGGTACTCGTTACTGAGAATCTAACTCTGTCATCCACCGCTTATGGATCTATTTTTTACATCGCAACTGGCTTTCATGGTTTGCACGTAACTGGTGGGCTAATCGCGTTTCTCATCGTCTTACTGCGCGTTGCAAGGGCTCGACGCTTCACGCACTCACAAGCGACAACTGCAATTGTGGTTTCTTACTATTGGCACTTTGTTGATGTTGTGTGGATCGCACTATTCGCAGCAATTTATTTGATCAAGTGATTTTTATAGCAACGAAAGGCAGAATGTGAAGCGTCTATCTCGATACCGCAGACACCGTGCGGTGGCACCAATGTTCTTAATCCTTGCCCTGCTTGCAATCGGTACAACTTTTTCGGTAGCAAGTGAAACAACGAACAACTCTGATTTAGCTCTTGCACGATCTGCTGTCATCGAAGAAGGTAAGCAACTCTTTCTAAAGGGTTGCTCCTCTTGCCATGGTCTAAACGCCGAAGGTGGCGCAATCGCTCCTTCACTCATCGGTGTTGGCGCAGCATCCGTTGATTTTCAAGTAGCAACAGGTCGCATGCCTATGGCAGATATGAGCACACAAGCTATGCGCAAAGAACCTGTTTATTCCCCTGAGCAAGTAGCGGCTCTTGCAGCATATGTCGCATCCCTCGCACCTGGTCCAGAAATTCCAGGAGATGAATTACTGAATTACGAACGTGATGGAAGCATTGCAGAGGGTGGAGAGTTGTTTAGAAACAACTGTGCCATGTGCCATAACTTTGCTGGTCAAGGTGGCGCTCTCACTCAAGGTAAATATGCACCAACCGTTATGGGCGTAGAACCTGTGCACATATATGAAGCGATGATTACTGGTCCACAATCAATGCCAGTTTTTTCCGATAAGACAATTACTCCGGAAGAGAAATTATCAATTATCAAGTGGATAAAGTCCGCTGAAGCAGAACCAGCACTAGGTGGCGCATCACTCGGTCGCGTCGGACCGGTGACTGAAGGTTTGCTCGTATGGACGCTAGGAATCGGAATGTTAATTGGCGTTGCAGTTTGGCTTGCAATGAAGGCGAGATAGGAAAAAATGGCAAACGATTTAGAAGCGATTAAAAATCCAGGTATTCCGCCACATGTGCACCGCAAAGCAGACACAGATCCACTTGCAGCCAAGCGAGCTGAGCGTCAGGTCGCAATTCTTTTCGCGCTATCTTCATTTGGAACACTCCTTTTCATATTTGCCTACGTCGCTATCCCTGATGACATTTTTATTTTCCTACCAGTCATGGGAAACACAAATGCGCATCAACTATTTCTTGGTTTAGGTCTAGCTTTTTCTTTATTCTTTATTGGAATAGGCGCCATTCACTGGGCTAAAACTTTGATGCCAGATAATGAAGTCACGGTGCAACGCCATGAATTTCGCTCACCGGAGGAAGATCGTAAAGATTTTGTAAAGACAGCTAAAGAAGGTGCAGCAGCCGCAGGCCTTGGTCGTCGATCACTCATTAAAAAATCACTTGGGTTATCACTTGGCTTAGTTGGTTTATCACCACTCTTGCTCTTGCGCGATTTAGGTCCTCTTCCAGGAGATTCACTCACTAAAACTAGCTGGAAGGCTGGTACTCGCTTAGTTACTGATCCTGGTGATCGTCCGATTAAGCCAGAAGATTTAGAAGTTGGCGCAGTTGCGCAAGTACTGCCTGAGATGCTTCCAGGTGAAGATCACCGAAAGTTATCCGAAATTGCTACAGATGCCGTCCTACTTATTCGTCTTCGTCCTGAAGAGTTTAATTTGGATGCAGAACGCCTATCGTGGACGTATGAAGGAATTATCGCCTTCTCAAAGATTTGTTCTCACATGGGATGCGCCGTTGCTCTCTACGAACAGAACACCAAGCACTTGCTCTGTCCATGCCACCAATCAACATTCGATGTTACGCGCGCCGCAAAGGTCCTATTTGGACCTGCGGCTAGACCACTACCTCAATTAGCATTAGCACTGGATGCCGAAGGCTATCTCGTCGCAAAGCAGCCATTTAGTGAACCAGTTGGACCTAGTTTTTGGGAGCGATCATCATGACAGCACGTGAACGCATTGCAGGCACAGTCGCTAATTATGTAGATGAGCGAACTGGTTCTGCTGCGTGGATGAAGAAGAATCTGAATAAGGTTTTTCCTGATCACTGGTCATTCTTACTTGGTGAAATTGCGCTTTACTCTTTTATTATCTTGTTACTCTCCGGAACATTTCTAACCTTCTGGTTTGATCCATCTGCGCGAGAAGTTGTGTACGAAGGTGATTACCAGCCTCTCGCAGGCATCGAGATGTCTGCAGCGTATGCATCAACTCTGCATATTTCATTTGAAGTTCGTGGCGGTTTATTAATGCGTCAGATTCACCACTGGTCAGCTCTTTTGTTTATGGTTTCAATTGTCGTTCACTTGCTGCGCGTCTACTTCACTGGCGCATTTCGCAAGCCTCGCGAGTTCAACTGGATCATCGGAGTTGGACTACTAACACTTGCAATCGTGGAAGGCTTCCTTGGTTATTCACTCCCTGATGATTTGCTGTCAGGTACAGGAATCCGAATCGCACACGCAATTATTCTTGCCATACCAGTTGTTGGCACATACTTAGCTTTCTTTGCCTTCGGAGGAGCTTTCCCTGGAGAAGCATTCATTCCGCGCATATTTACTGTGCACGTACTTTTGCTTCCAGGCATTTTCTTGGCTCTCATAACAGTTCACTTGATGTTGGTGTGGTACCAGAAGCACACCCAGTATCCAGGTCCTGGTCGCACAGAGAAGAACGTTGTTGGTTATCCGTTGATGCCTGTCTACATGGCTAAAGCGGGTGGATTCTTTTTCGTTGTCTTTGGAGTAACAACATTCCTTGCAGCTGTTGCATCCATTAACCCTGTCTGGTTGTACGGTCCGTATACACCGGGGCAGATTTCTGCCGGTTCGCAACCCGATTGGTATATGGGTTGGCTAGATGGCTTAGTCCGCATGTCTCCCCCGCTTGAAAGCTATTTATTTGGTTACACCATTTCGTGGAACATTCTTATTCCAGGTTTAATAGTTCCAGGTTTAATGTTCACGGGATTGGCGCTGTATCCATTTATTGAAAGTTGGATTACAGGAGATAAGCGAGAACACCACCTCCTTGATCGTCCACGTAATGCACCAAATCGCACAGCAATTGGTGCAATGGCGTTAACCTTCACATTGGTTGCTCTGATTAACGGTGGAAATGACATCATCGCTCAACAATTCGAGCTGAGCATCAATCAGATCATGTGGTTTAGTCGCATCGGAATTATCGTTCTTCCACCGATTGCCTTCGTTGTAACCAAGAGAATTTGCCTCTCACTTCAACGTGCAGACCGAGAACTTGTATTACATGGAAAAGAAACAGGCCGCTTGGTACGACTACCTCATGGAGAGTTCATTGAAGTTCACGAAGAGCTATCTCCAGAGAAGAAGTGGTTGCTCACTTCGCACGAACAGAGTGGTCCGCTTGAATTACCTGAGACAGATCAGGCAGGTGTCAGACGTCCATCTGCCATCCGCAACAAGCTTCGTGCACGCATGAGTACAGCTAATGCAGAAGCCGTACCTAAGGTTTCATCCAAAGATCTCAACGAGATCGAACACCACTAAACAATAATTATCACTGCAACAGCCACAGAGATTAGTGCTGCCGCTATTGCGATTGAACCCGACTTACCAACTCTCTGAGGCAAGCCCTTAATTGCGCTCTCCCGATCTTGATCCATATCTTTAACAACGTTAATAAAGTGCGCAGCACATCCCAGAATCGCTCCACCTAACCACATCCATACAGGCGGTGTGATTGATTTCGAAATGGCTATACATGAAGGCAGGATTGCAAAGGCCACTGCATATGGAAGTGGCGAAAAGGCTGAAAACTTAAAGTAGAAGTTGTAAGCAACGCCACAACCTATTCCTAACCAATACAGCGCTCCCCCTTTAAGACCTAAGGGGCCCAGAAGGTTTGCTAGAAGAGAAAATGGCACCATAAAAATCAACCACTTACGTAAATATGCTTCAGTGATTAGCCCAGAAACTAAGGGCTTATTCATCCGTCCGTGGCGTTTATCATCGGCGAAGTCATAAAGATCATTACTCCATCCAACTATGAGCTGGCCTGTAAAAACGGTGAAGGCGATTACATACGCCGGACCTTCCCACC
>JBILSQ010000035.1:0-6376 GCA_044372035.1 Candidatus Planktophila sp.
CAGCAATAATTGCAATTGGAAATGCTGTAATCAAATAGCCATCGAGAATTTGCTCTACAACGAACTCTTTCATTCTGCACTCACCTTTTCGATGATTTCACTCAGGGATGCAAAAGTTATTTCTCCAGAAATTCTCGCTGCGACATTTCCATTCTTATCTATAACTACAGTCGATGGAATTGCATTGGCTGGCAGTGATTTTCTAAAGCCAATCAATACCGAATCATCAATCAATGTTGGATATGGCAGTGCAAAGCGCCGAACAAAAGCTTCGGCGGTTGCAGGGTTATCACGCGTAAGAATTCCAATAAAAGCTACATCTGTATATTTCTCAGAAAGCGCAGCCAGTGTTGGGGCTTCTGCGCGACAAGGTGCACACCAGGATGCCCACACATTCACTACCGCGACTTGGCCACCATTAAAAGTGTAATTCTTTCCCGTTAACGTCATTCCAGAAAGTTCTGGCGCTGGAATGCGATTTGATGTGCTGACAAAAGAAACACTTCCGTTTCCAGAGACAAAACTCTCTTCGGCAATTGATGAACCACCGCCACCGCAGGATGAAAGCAGAACTGCCATAACTGGCAAGAGAATTAAGTTTTTTCTTTTCATTTCTTTGGGGGCAATAGATGACCAGCCGGCTCGCTGTAACTTGTGCCGCTGATCATTCCATCTTCATCAAAATGCACGCTTGTCACACTTGCGAGTGAGCATTCGCGCTTACGGGGATCATGTAAAAGTCTGCGACCTTCAATTGCACTACGAAGAATCCAAATGGGTAATTGATGAGAAACAACGATGGCATCTTTTCCTTGCGCCGCATCGCGTGCTGCAAATACAGCAGCAAGCATTCGATTAATTTGCTCATCGTATGGTTCGCCCCACGAAGGTTTCCAGGGATTCCATAAGTGCTTCCAAGCAGATGGATGCTTTAGAACTCCATCGCCAATTCCAAAAGGCTTGCCTTCAAATACATTGGCTGCCTCGATTAATCGTTCATCAGTTGTAATTTTTATGTTGTGAGCTGATGCAATTGGCGCCGCAGTCTCTTGCGCTCTTTGTAATGGCGAAACGTGTAACGCGCCGAGATTAATACTCTTTGACCAATCACCAAGTGTTGCTGCCATCTTGTGACCGCGCTCTGAAAGTGTCCAACCAGGTTGACGCCCATAAAGAATCTTCTGCGGGTTGTGCACCTCGCCATGTCTGACCACATGTACCGTCGAACTCATTCGCTAAGCATAAAGCGTCATAAACCTTCTCTTCTCGCTAAGGTTGTGACATGGCGCTCACACCGAACCGGGTTGCCTTTTTCGATGTAGATAACACGCTTATTCGCGGTTCTACCCTCTTCTTTCTCGGAAAAGGAATGTACAAACGGGGGTACTTCACCAAGACAGATCTTTCGCGCTTTGCATTCGCCAACTTACGTTTTCGCTTAACTGGTAAAGAAAAACAAGATGAAATCAAACGTTTTCAAAATGCAGCAACAGAATTTATTGGTGGGCACGATGTCGCAGAGATTCAAACAATTGGTCAACAAATTTACGATGAATACGTATCTCCTGCTTGTTGGCAAGGAACTATTAACATCGCCCAAAGACATTTAAATGCTGGTGAAGAAGTATGGCTAGTTACAGCCGCACCTGAAGATATGGCTACTTTAATTGCGAAGAATCTAGGTTTTACAGGCGCACTTGGAAGTAAAGCCGAAGTTCGTGATGGAAAATACACCGGACAAATGCTTGGCAATTTATTACACGGTAGAGAAAAAGCTGTTGCAATTTCAGCACTTGCTAAGGAAAAAGGATTCGATCTTGCTGAGTGTTACGCCTACTCTGATAGCCACAATGATTTTCCATTGCTCGAAGCAGTCGGCCATCCATCAGCAATTAACCCTGATGCGATTCTAAGTTTGCGCGCACTCGCAGAAGGTTGGCCAATTCACGATTTTCGTCGCGCACGCTTCATCATCAAAATTATCGGTCCGACAGTTTCTAGACTCGCTGCCGCCGGAATCTGGTTGGCACCAGGCAGGCGTTCACGCTAACTCGATTTCACAGCACGAACTAAACCCCTGTAATGTAGGCAAGTTATGCAAATGCGTTCATTTACTGACTATCTACGTTCCGTAGATGATGCTGCCCTTTTAGAACTCTTCACATTGAGAGCAGATTTAATTTCGCCAGTTCCATCAGATATCGCATCTCTTGCAGTTCGTGCATGCAGCGCTCCTAGTCTTGCTCGCGCAATTGATGGACTTAATCAATGGCAGTTTCAAGTTCTTGAAGCATGTGCAGTTATTAACGAACCATTTAGCGAAAAACAAGTTGTTGCCGTAACGGAAAAGGCTGCCACCGAAGTAATTCCTGAGTTGATTGCACGTGGACTTCTTTATCCATCAGAAGACGGAATGCGATTGCCTAACTCTGTGCGCGAAGTTTTGGGTAATGAAATTGCTGGTTTAGGACCAGCATCAATGGCGAAACTAACTTTAAAGAAACTAGATGATGCACCAGCTGCTGCAAAGAAAGTGCTGGAAAGACTTATCTGGGGACCTCCGCGTGGAAGCGTTGGGGACATTAAAAATCCTGGACCTGGTGTCACATGGTTACTAGAAGAAAACTTTATGGTGCCACTTGATCAGCGCACTGTCATTCTTCCGCGCGAAGTTGGTATTTATCTGCGCGACGGAAAAGTGCACAAAGAGCGAGAAGTTACACCGCCAGAAATTAAGGGATCAAAGCGCGATACGAAGAGTGTTCAACTCGCTGCAATTGCAAACGTTGCCACTGTCTTGCGTTGGGCAGATGAAATTCTCGAATACTGGGCACAAGAACCTGCTGATGCACTTCGTGCAGGAGGCCTCGGCGTTCGTGACTTAAAAATTATTGCTACGCATATGGGAATTGATGAAAACTGTGCTGCCTTTGTTGCAGAACTTGTGTATCTCGCAGGTCTTGTCACATTTGATGCAAATGACAAAATTCTTCCAACCAATAACTTTGATGTGTGGCTAACACAGAGTGCCTCAGTTAGATGGCAAGCACTTGCTGCTCCATGGTTGATTACATCTCGTGTAAGCGGTCTTGTTGGACGTGCAGAGTCAAAGAACACTGCAGCCCTTGGGCCTGAATTAGATCGGGTCAATGCCGCAAGTACTCGTGCATTGGTTTTAAAACTCTTGGCAGAAAATAACAACGTTGCGCCAGAATTAGTGAGTTTTACTAATCGAGTTAAATGGTGTGCACCATCAAAGCGAAATCCAGGTCTACAAGAAGAAATGGTGCAATGGACACTTCGTGAAGCAGAGTGGCTAGGCATTACTGGGCAAGGTGTTATTTCTAAATACGGAGAAGAATTTCTACGCGGCGATGAGCTCGAGATAATCAATACGGATTTGCCGCAACCAGTTGATCACATCTTGATTCAAAGTGATAACACTGCAATTGCTCCAGGACCACTTGTGCATGATGTTGCAGCAGTTCTTGCAATTATTGGTGACATCGAAAGTCGCGGTGGTGCAACTGTTTATAGATTTACGGATGCAACTATTCGTCGTGGACTAGATCATGGCAAGACAGGCGATGAAATCATCGAGTTCTTGCGCAAAACTTCTAAGACTCCAATTCCGCAACCGTTGGAATACTTGATTTCAGATGTAGCAAAGAAACATGGACGATTGCGAGTAGGAAACACTTCATCATTTATCCGCTGTGAAGATCCTGCACTTATTACACAGATAATCAGTGATAAACGATTGGATATTTTGTCTCTACGCAGAATCGCACCAGAAGTAATGATCTGTGACATGGATGCGCACGATGTCATGAATGTTTTGCGAAATGCCGGATACTTGCCTGCAGCTGAGTCAACTAATGGAATGTTATTGACAGGGCCGCGCTCGTCCAGAGCACAATCTAAACCGCGTCCACCGCGAATCATTGGAGAATTAGAAGTACCTACTGATGCTGCATTAAGCGCTGCTATTCGCACAATCCGTGTTGGTGAAAAATCTAGTCACAAACAGAGCACACTTCGAAATATTGCAAACACCGCACTAGGTGCGCTGCCACGCACAACTGCAAATGAAACGCTCGATGTATTACTCAAATACATTCAAGAGCAACGTTCACTATCAATTGGTTATGCAGATAACAATGGCGCTGTTTCTCATCGAATTATTGATCCACTGAAAATCTCTGCTGGCTCATTGATTGCCCGAGACCACGGCACAGGCGAGATGCAAACATTTAGAATTCCGCGTATTACGGGGGTTGCACCGCTATGACAAGCGAGAAGCAAGGCGAATACGGCAGACTTAACCCTATGTTGGCAGCCCTTGAAGCGTTGGTGAAGTGTGAATCTCCCACTGAAGATCTCAAGGCATGCAACGATGTTGTTCGACTAGCAAGTGACATTGCAACACGTGTACTTGGAACACCTGCAGAAATTCGCCAAATAGAAGGTCGCCCAGTTTTCTGGTGGGGCGCAGCACAACCCGATGTTGTTTTACTTGCACACCTCGACACAGTGTGGCCTGTTGGTTCATTCACACCATTGTGGCAAATAGATGGTGATGTACTTCGCGGTCCCGGTACATATGACATGAAGGCTGGTTTCGTTCAAGCACTCTTTGCACTCAAAGGAATTAGTGGCTCTGTTGCACTAATTGGAACAACTGATGAAGAAACCGGAAGTCACGCATCTCGTAAGTTAATTCAAGATTTATCTACGAAGGCGAAGGCTGTATTGGTTTTGGAAGCTGCTATTGATGGAAAGGTAAAGACTGGCCGCAAAGGCACAGCGATGTACCAAGTGCATGTTCATGGTCGCGCAGCGCATGCTGGTCTCGAGCCAGAAAAAGGAATTAACGCAACCACAGAAATTGCACACATTATTACGGCGCTTGCATTCTTAGAAAACAAAGAGAAGCAAACAACAGTTGTTCCAACACTTGTGAAGGCTGGCAATTCAACAAATACAGTTCCGGATTATGCAGTCTTGGATATTGATGCTCGCTCGTATTCAACTGATGAACTCAATCGTGTAGATGCTGCAATTCGTGGGCTTGTGCCACTGCATCCAGAAGCGCGTATCGAAATTACTGGTGGATTAAATCGTCCACCACTAGAGACAACATCAACTATGGAGCTCTACGAACGCGCAGAAAAAGTTGCTGCGCGCATCGGCATGCCACCACTTGGTCACGCATCCGTAGGCGGTGCCAGTGATGGAAACTTTGCAGCTGCTGCAGGTGCGAAAGTTCTAGATGGTCTGGGCGCTGTTGGTTCTGGTGCGCATGCCACAACAGAGTGGGTAAGTATTAAAGCTCTTGAAGAGCGCAGTGCGTTCTTACATGAATTCATCAAGGATTTACTCAATGACTGATGGGCCATTGATCGTTCAGAGCGATAAAACACTGCTCTTAGATATTGACCATGCGATGTCCACAGAATGTCGCCGTGCAATCGCGCCTTTTGCAGAACTAGAACGCTCCCCCGAGCACATTCACACATATCGTCTGACTAATTTAGGTTTATGGAATGCGCGTGCTGCCGGTCATGACGCAGAAATGGTTATTGATACTTTAATTAAGTATTCGCGCTATGCAGTTCCACACTCAATTCTTGTTGATGTTGCAGAAACGATGTCTCGCTATGGTCGTCTGCGACTAGAGGCGGATCCAATTCATGGATTGATTCTTGTCACAACTGATACAGCAGTTCTTGAAGAAGTTATTCGTGCCAAGAAAATCGCACCATTATTAGGTGTTCGAATTGATAATGAAACAATTGCAGTACACCCAAGCCAACGTGGACAGATTAAACAATCGCTACTGCGTTTGGGTTGGCCGGCAGAAGATTTTGCAGGATACGTAGATGGTCAGGCGCATGAAATTGCACTCAAGCAAACGGATTGGAAAATTCGTCCATATCAAGAGTTAGCAGCGGAAGGATTTTGGCATGGTGGCTCTGGAGTTGTGGTGCTGCCCTGTGGTGCTGGAAAAACAATTGTGGGCGCAGCAGCAATGGCGCATGCAAAGGCAACAACATTAATTCTTGTAACAAACACAGTTGCAGCTCGCCAATGGCGCGAAGAGTTGTTAAAACGAACAACGCTCAATGAAGATGAAATTGGCGAATACTCTGGAGCCAAAAAAGAGATTCGTCCCGTAACTATTGCGACTTACCAAGTGATGACAAAGAAAAAAGATGGCGTATACGCCCACCTAGATCTCTTTGACACTCATGACTGGGGTTTGATTATTTATGACGAAGTGCACTTGTTGCCTGCGCCAATCTTTCGTTTCACTGCAGACATTCAATCTCGTCGTCGTTTAGGACTTACTGCAACATTGGTTCGAGAAGATGGA
>JBILSQ010000036.1:0-6329 GCA_044372035.1 Candidatus Planktophila sp.
CTAAGTGGGTTGTGAGGGACTCGAACCCCCGACCCGGTGATTAAGAGTCACCTGCTCTACCAACTGAGCTAACAACCCATTTGAAGTGGGTGACTTCAAATGCTTGGCAGACCCTATCAGCGCGTGGACTGTAATTACCACTTGCCGATAAGAGCCTTATTTAATGTGAATCCTGATATCTCTTGTATGACGCGTTAATTTCAAGCTCTGCGGCGTCGTGGCCGACCCATTCGCCACCGTGGACTTCTTTGCCTGGTTCGAGGGTTTTATAGACTTCAAAGAAGTGCTTAATTTCTTCTAATTCATAGATCGGAACATCTTTTAGATCAGTCAGATTTGATTTACGAATATCACCGGCTGCAACGCAGAGAAGTTTGTCATCGCCACCTTTTTCATCTGTCATGCGAAACATTCCGATGACGCGACATGAAACAACGCAGCCAGGAAATGTTGGTTCATCCAGCATGACCAAGGCATCGAGTGGATCGCCATCATTTGAGAGTGTGTTCTTTACGAAACCATAATCGTGTGGAAAGCGAGTTGCAGTAAATAGCATTCGATCGAGTCGAACTTCTCCAGTGCGGTGATCGATTTCGTATTTGTTGCGACTGCCTGCAGGAATTTCTACGACAACATCAAAGATCATGTCCGTGCTCCCTTAACTCTTTTAACTTTGTAATTAATGCAGGACAAGAAAATAGTGGGGTGAGCGACGGGGCTCGAACCCGCGACATCCCGGACCACAACCGGGTGCTCTACCAGCTGAGCTACGCCCACCATGAGGTGCTAATACTACCCGCCAATGCGTTCGGCAATCTCCTTTAATTGTGCGGACTCGGGGCCGGGGGATGCAACAAATACTGCTTCGCGGTAGTACTTCAACTCGGAGATGGAATCTTTTATGTCACCGAGGGCGCGATGGTTTCCGGTCTTAGCAGGGGCCGCGAAATAAACTCGTGGAAACCAGCGGCGTGCTAACTCTTTAACGGATGAGACATCGATGGTGCGGTAGTGCAAGAAGTTATTAAGTAGCGGCATATCGCGTGCAATAAATGAGCGATCAACTCCGACAGAGTTTCCGGCTAGTGGTGATTTACCTTCGGTGGCCCCAGATGCGGTTAAGTAAGCAAGTACTTGTGCTTCGGCATCAGCTGCGGAAATTCCCTTAGGTATTTCAGTAATCAATCCAGAGTTAGTGTGCATCTCAGTGACGTACTCATTCATGGCCGCCAACTGTGCTTCAGTGGCTTTGATGACAACGTCCA
This sequence comes from Candidatus Planktophila sp., assembly GCA_044372035.1. GTDB lineage: Bacteria > Actinomycetota > Actinomycetes > Nanopelagicales > Nanopelagicaceae > Planktophila. Next base: position 1,266 of record JBILSQ010000036.1, read on the forward strand.
CGCCATCTCCGATGACGTTGAGTTCGCTATCGGTAACAAGGACGGCGATTTCAACCAATACGTCCTTTTCGAGGTCGAGCCCGGTCATCTCACAATCAATCCAGATCAGATGCGGGTGCTCAAGTGCCATTGGGCAAATGTAGCCGCACGAGCGCTGAGAGCATTAATTTCACCACTCGTTCACCTTCTCGTAACCTTTCATCTGCCCATTTTCCCTGAGGAAATAGCAGTATCAGTGCGTGACCACAGCAACTAAGCCACTGCCGCCAAAGCGCGAGATCACAACAGTTCCTCGGTTTTCGGACAAAGTTTTTCGTGCAGTTGTTACTGGTGGCGGATTTTCATCACTCGCCATTCTCGGTTTGATTTCATTATTTCTTTTGTATAACGGTTTATCAGTTTTCAAGACTGAGGGACTCAGATTTATCACGGGATTTGATTGGATAGTTCCACAACCAGATTCAGGAATTCCTGGTCAATACGGAATTGGTGCGATGTTGTGGGGAACATTAGTCATCGGATTGATTGCGCTCTTTTTTGGTTTCCCAATTTCTGTAGGTGCCGCCCTCTTTCTTTCTTATTACGCACCTGATTGGTTAAAAAAACCAATGGTTTTGGTAATCGATGTGATGGCTGCTATTCCATCAGTTGTATTTGGGTTGTGGGGTTATTTTGTATTAATGCCACACGCAGAATATTGGGCCAAACTAATTCACAAGTATCTTGGATTTATACCTATCTTTGATATGCCAGCACCAGCATTCTCGCGCTCGCCATTTATCGCAGGACTTGTTCTTGCAATCATGATTATTCCAATTATCACTTCCATTTCGCGTGAAGTGTTTGCACAAACCCCACTTGATCGAGTGCAAGCTGCATACGCATTGGGTGCAACTAAGTGGTCAATGATTCGCTCAGTTGTGTTTCCTTATGGCCGTGGAGGAGTTGTCGGCGGTGCAATGCTCGGTCTTGGTCGAGCACTTGGTGAGACAGTTGCTGTTTATACAGTTCTTAACATTGTCTTTGATGTTCGCATTGAAGTTCTTCTCAGCGCTGGTGGCTCGGTTGCATCAATGATTGTAAACAAATTTGGTGAGGCAAATCCTGACGAACTTAAAGCTCTGATGGCCGCGGGTTTTGTTCTCTTTGTTGTGACTCTAATCGTTAACTTTGTGGCTAATGCGATTATTAATAAGACTGCGAGGAGGGGCTAATGAGCACAGCGGTATTAGCGACTCCTCAAAAACCTTGGCGCCCAACTTTTCGCCGTGCAATCCCAGAATTCATTGGTGCAATTGGAACTGTTGGCCTGGCTTTTGCAATTGTTGGCTACAGCCCACTTAAGGGAAAACTTGGTTTTGTTGGAGCACTATTTGTAGTTGCAATTATTGTCTCCGGAGTCATCACAGGAATTAGACGAGATAGAAAAGCTGCTTTTAACTCCATCAGCACCATATTTGTTTACGTGGCCGGAATTTTTGTCATCGTGCCCCTTGCTTCAATTTTGTATGAAATCGTAAGTCGTGGAATTGGTGGACTCTCATTTGGGATTTTTACCGCCGACATGTCAGTTACTGCATCCGATGCACCACTTGATGAAGGTGGATTGCTGCACGGCCTTATCGGTTCGCTCTACATAGTTTTTCTAGCAACACTCGTGAGTGTTCCAATCGGGTTACTTACCGCACTTTATCTAACTGAAATTGGCGGTAAATCAGCCTCACTTGTTCGCTTCTTCGTACAAGCAATGAGCGGTATTCCTTCCATTGTTGCTGGCTTATTTATTTATGCAGTGTGGATGATCGCATTAGGTAATCAATACTCTGCAGGTGCTGGTGCGATGGCTCTTGCTATTTTGATGATTCCAACAGTTGCACGCACATCAGAAGAAGTTCTCAAGCTGATTCCAAATGATCTTCGCGAAGCAGGAACTGCACTCGGTGGAACTCAGTGGCGCACAGTCGCGATGATTGTTATTCCAGCTGCTCGCAGCGGTTTGATTACCGCAGTAATCCTTGGCATTGCACGCGTTGCTGGTGAAACGGCGCCCCTTCTTCTGACTATGGGCGGCGCGGATGCAATAAATCTCAATCCCTTTAGCGGCAACAGCTCAGCGTTGCCGTTTTACATCTGGAAAAACTTCTCATTGGGTACAGAGGCGGCTGTCGCTCGTGCATGGACAGGCATTCTCGTACTGATGATTTTGGTTCTCTTCTTCTTTTCTATCACCCGTATTTTGGCTGGACGGAAAGGTCGCGTTTAATATGTCAATCATCCAAGGAGCAAAAAAAATGAGTCAGACTAATCCCGTGAACTCTCTAGCAGGCGTTGCTTCTTCGCGAACTGCTCATCCTGAACGTGATCGCATCAAAGGCACGGGCCTTGAAGCTAAGAACATTCATGCATGGTTCGGTGACAAGCACGTAATCGATGATGTTTCATTGGATTTTTTTCCAGGAACCGTAACTGCATTAATTGGACCATCTGGATGCGGTAAGTCAACATTTATTCGCATCCTCAATCGCATGCACGAATTTATTCCAACAGCTGCAATGGCGGGCGAAGTAATCCTTGAAGGCAAAGACATATATGAACCAGGAACAGATGTAACAAAGATTCGCCTTGGAATCGGAATGGTTTTCCAGAAGCCAAATCCATTTCCATCGATGACAATTAAAGAGAACGTTCTCTCGGGTTTGAAGTTGGCTCAACTCAAGGTCTCTAATCAGGATGAGTTACTTGAAGACTGCTTGCGTCGCGCCGGCTTGTGGAATGAAGTAAAAGATCGCCTCGGCGAATACGGCGGAGCGCTCTCGGGCGGGCAACAACAGCGTTTGTGCATCGCACGTTCACTCGCAGTAAAACCTCAAGTTTTATTGATGGACGAGCCATGTTCAGCACTTGATCCAGGTTCGACTCTTCGTATTGAAGAGACGATTCGAGAATTATCCGAAACTATGACCATTGTCATCGTTACGCACAACATGCAGCAGGCTGCCCGCGTCTCTGATCGCACAGGATTTTTCTTATCTGACGGCGGACCAGGTCGCTTAATTGAGTGTGCATCGACTTCTGAGATTTTCTCTAACCCAGGGGACAAGCGCACAGAAGATTATGTGACTGGCCGATTCGGCTAAATTCATTCACCAATTGTTTACTTAACTTACACAACTCGTTTGCTTAAATAAACCCAGTTGTTAGGGCCGAATCAATAGTTTTTCCTCACACGTAGTTCTTACACATGGAGGAATAGATGAATTCTCGCAAGAGACTAGCAATCGTCGCGATTGCTACTTCTGCACTTTTCGTATCAGTAACACCAGCTTTCGCAGGATCTATTAACGGCAGCGGTGCAACATTCGCACTTCCCCTCATTGATGCATGTAAAGCAGATTTCGCAAAAGATAAAGGTCACACAGTTAATTACCCAGGTGGCGGTTCCGGTAAGGGTCGCACAGACTTCACAGCAGGCCTCGTAGATTTCGCAGGATCTGATGCACCATTTTCATCAGGTGAACCAGCAGGCATTGTTTATGCACCTGTTTACGCAGCACCAATTGCTCTGATGTACAACTTGCCAACAGTAGCTGAGCCAATTTATTTGAGCCCAGCAACTATTGCAAAGATCTTCTCTGGTTACATCACAAATTGGGATGCACCAGAAATTGCAGCTGACAATGAACGAGTTGTGAAGACACCAATTTTCGAAACAAAGAAAATTACAACAACAAATAAGGGCAAGAAAGTTACCAAGACTGTTCCAGTTCTAGATAAGAATGGCAAGGCCAAAGTTAAGTCCTACAGCACAAAGACAGTTAACATTGACCTACCAAAGCAACAGATCACAGTTTGGTACCGCACAGATTCGTCAGGTACAACTGAGAACTTCACTCGTTTCTTGAAGGCAGCCAATGCAACAAATCCAGATACACGCATCTGGCCAAAAGCTCAGGCTGCTGTTTTCTCAAATGCAACACCAAATAACATCTCAACATTCTTTAACTTCCAAGGTGCTTCAGGATCAGCAGCAGTATCAGCTGGTGTTAAGGGCAAGGTTGGATCAATTACTTACAGCGAAGTGAGCTTTGCAACAGATAACAAGTTGCCAGTGGCGTTTGTTCAAAATGCTAATGGTGAGTTCGTTGCTCCAAACGCTGCAGGAACTTCAATCTTTCTTGGTGGCGGAACAATTAACGCCAACGGAACTGTTTCAGTGGACTTCGAAAAGAAGATCCCTGGTGCATATCCACTTGGAACAACTTCATACGGTCTTGGCTACAGCTCAGGCAAGAACGCTGAGAAGCAAGCAATCGTAAGAGATTGGTACACATACCTTCTCGAGCAGTGTGCTACAAAGTACCCAGAAAAGGGCTTTGCACAAATCACTGGTCCTCTTGCTGCTAAAGCAAAAGAGCAGATTGCAAAGATCAAGTAATTAATCAGTAATAAAAATATCCCGGCTTCTAATCTAGAGGCCGGGATATTTTTTATTGCGTGCCTGGCAGGAATCGAACCTGCGACAACCCGCTTAGAAGGCGGGTGCTCTATCCGACTGAGCTACAGGCACCTGTGGTGCTCTTGCAGGGGCAAGTCTACCGATAAGAACTAGTAAGGTTTCGTCCTATGGCTGAGTTCATTTACACGATGAAGAAGGCGCGTAAAGCGCACGGCGAAAAAGTAATTCTTGATGACGTCACTCTCATGTTTTTACCTGGCGCCAAGATTGGTGTTGTTGGCCCAAATGGTGCCGGTAAGTCAACTGTTTTACAGATCATGGGTGGATTGCAACAACCATCAAATGGTGAAGCATTTTTAACTCCTGGTTACACCGTTGGTATTTTGCTACAAGAGCCAGTTCTGGATGAGACAAAGACAGTTCTAGAAAATGTGCAAGAGGGTGTGGCAGAAACAATCGCTCTACTTAATCGCTTCAACGCAGTTTCAGAGGAAATGGCCAGCCCAGATGCTGACTATGACAAGTTATTAGCTGAGATGGGAACTCTTCAAGAGCAACTAGATCACCGCAATGCATGGGATTTAGATTCACAACTTGAACAAGCGATG
>JBILSQ010000075.1:0-4317 GCA_044372035.1 Candidatus Planktophila sp.
CCACAAGTGTGGCATCTTCAGATTGGAAAACCTTCCACAGAGTTAAAAGAACTTTTTCCACTTGTGATGCAACATCGGCAGGAAAGGCAGCTGCTGTAACAATCTCTCTGGCTTTCTCTGTTGAAATGCCTACGTTTGCATCGACAGGAATTTTGGCGAGTTTTTCAGGTGCAGTATGTGCAACTTCCTCAATATCCATTCCGCCTGATACTGATGCCATAACAAGAAATGTTCGGTTCGAGCGATCTAGCAGGATTGCTAAGTAATACTCAGATTCAATTGGGGCCGCTTGCGCAATCATTACTGTGCGAACAGTGTGACCCTTAATATCCATGCCAAGAATTGCACTGGCTTTTTCTTTGGCTTCATTTGCATCAGCAGCTACTTTTACGCCACCAGCTTTTCCGCGTCCGCCAACTTTTACTTGCGCTTTAACGACAACTTTTCCGCCAATTTTTGCAGCAGCATCATGTGCTTGATCTGCAGTAGTTGCAATGGCAGCAGATAGAACGGGGATTCCGTGTTTTTCAAAGAGATCTCGTGCTTGGTATTCAAAGAGATCCACAGAAAACTCCACTCATATCGAAAAAGTATTTGCTAATACTAGAGCTTCTCAACTGGTGCATAACGCAGCAGCAATCGCTTCTCGCCGTACTGACCGAAGTTTATGGTGGCTTCGGACTTATCGCCCTCACCTGCAATGGCTACAACAGTTCCGAGTCCAAATGTGTCATGTGACACACGTTCACCAACGGCCAATTCCATCGCAGTGCTTTTCTTTCCTGTTGCACGCGGTGGTGGCGCCGTTGCCACACGAGACTTCTTCGTAAGCGATGGAGATAGTGATGAGGAAGATCCACCGTGATTTCGCCACTCAATTATTCCTTCAGGAATTTCATCAAGGAAGCGTGATGCAGGGTTATAGGTTGGAGATCCCCATGAAGATCGATACTCCGCACGAGAAATGTAGAGCCGCTTTTCTGCACGAGTAAGTCCAACGTAAGCAAGTCGTCGCTCTTCTTCTATTTCATCTTTCTCGCCCAAAGTTCGTGAGTGAGGAAATATTCCATCTTCCATTCCTGTAAGAAAAACCGTTGGGAACTCTAAACCTTTGGCGGTGTGAAGAGTCATGAGAGTGACAACGCCACCGTGGTCCTCGCCTTCTGGAATTTCATCTGCATCAGCAACAAGTGAAACTTTTTCAAGAAAACCGGCGAGTGAAATTTCTTCATCTTCACCGAGTTCTTCAAAGGGTCTTTCTTCATACTCCATTGATACTGCAACTAATTCTTTAAGGTTTTCGACACGAACCTCATCTTGGGGATCTGTACTCATTGATAGTTCTGAAAGCAATCCAGATTGTTCAAGAATCGCTTCAATAATTATTGATGGACGAGTCTTTGCTTCAACGAGAGTTCGAAGCGCCACCATCATAGAAACAAACTCTTTAACTGATTGTGCCGCACGGTTTGGCATATCTGGCGCTTGATCGCATTGAGACAATCCGCTCCAGAAAGAAAGGCTCTTGCTTTGCGCATAGAGATCTACACACTCAATTGCACGATCACCGATTCCGCGCTTTGGAACATTAATGATTCTACGCAGAGAAATTTCATCTTCTAGATTGGCGAGCACTCGCAAATATGCCAACAAATCTTTGATTTCTTTTCGTTCATAAAATCGAAGACCTCCAACGACTTTGTAAGGCAGAGCCGAACGCATGAATACTTCTTCAAATACGCGAGATTGGGCGTTAGTGCGATAAAAAATCGCTGTATCTCCTGGTTCGGATTGACCGCTTCGCTGCAATTCGCGAATTTCATCTTTAATAAACTCTGCTTCATCGTGTTCGGATTCTGCGACGTATCCAATCAACGGTGCACCAGAACCAGCTTCAGACCATAAATTCTTTTCCTTGCGACTCTCGTTCTTTGTAATTACTGCATTAGCAGCCGAAAGAATATTCTGCGTTGAACGATAATTTTGTTCGAGCAAAACGGTTGTTGCATTTGGATAATCCAATTCGAATTGAAGAATGTTGCGAATTGTTGCGCCACGAAACCCATAAATTGATTGATCGGCATCGCCCACAACGCAGAGTTCAGCTGGTGCTAAACCCTCTTGGGCGGTGCCAACTAACTCTTTTACCAAGATGTACTGAGCGTGATTTGTATCCTGATATTCATCCACGAGCACATGCTTAAAGCGTGATCGTAAACGTGCTTTTGCTTCAGGAAATTTCTGCAGCACTTCTACCGTTTTTAGAATCAGATCATCGAAATCCATGGCATTGGCTTGCTGCAATCGACGTTGATAGACCGCATAGACATCGGCAACTACCTCTTCGAACTGATTCTTGGTGGCGTTTACGTAATCATTCGGTCCCATCAATTCATTTTTCGCATTAGAAATAATCGATTGAAACTGTCTAGCTGGATAACGCTTGGGATCTAAGTTGAGCTCCTTAGAAACAATTGTGATCAGTCGCAAACTATCTGCTGAGTCATAAATGCTAAAAGAATTGCCATATCCAAGACGCACGGCCTCTTGCCTTAATAATCGAACGCATGCAGAGTGAAATGTCGAAACCCACATGGATTTAGCAACAGGGCCAACAAGGGCTGCAACGCGATCTTTCATTTCGCTGGCTGCTTTATTTGTAAAGGTAATTGCCAAAATTTCATATGGAGCGACACCGCGTCTAGCCATTAAGTACGCAATTCTGCGAGTAAGTACTCGAGTTTTTCCAGAACCAGCACCAGCGACGACTAAAAGTGGTCCACCGCTATGAATTACAGCTGCTTGCTGTTGCGGATTGAGCCCTTCTAATAAGGGGTCGGTACTTTCCATAGCGGTGAGTCTATTAGGCTTGCGATATGGAACCGATCGCAGATAGCGAAATCAAGCGCGTACTTGTTATAAACGCCCACCCTGATGATTCCGATTTCGGAGCATCCGGAACAATTGCACAGTGGGTAAAAAAAGGAATACAAGTGTCATACGTGTTCTGCACAAATGGTGACCAAGGTGGCGAAGAGTCAGGAATCGCTAAAGAAGATATGCCGAAAGTACGTCAACGCGAACAACGCGAAGCCGGGGCTGTTATCGGCGTAACTGACATTACATTTTTGGATTATGTTGATGGTCACCTCGAAGCGACTATTGCCCTGCGCAAAGATATTGTTCGCCAAATTCGTCGAGTGCAACCAGATCGAATGGTGTGCCAGAGTCCTGAGCGCAATTGGGAAAGAATTGGTGCTAGCCATCCAGATCACTTGGCAGCTGGTGAAGCTGCTGTTCAAGCGGTTTATCCAGATGCGCGCAATCCTTTTGCCTTCACAGATTTGTTAGAGAAAGAAAATTTGCAACCTTGGAAAGTGCGCGAAGTATGGATGATGGGATTTTCTAATCCAGATCACTTTGTTGATGTTACTGAAACCTTTGACCTAAAGATGAAGGCCTTGCATGCTCATGCATCGCAAACTTCGCATAACGCAGAGTTAGAAAAAATGGTTCGCGAATGGGGCGAACGCAATGCTGCTGCTGCAGGTTTACCACTAGGACGCCTTGCTGAGGCGTTCAAGATTGTAAACACAAATTAGTTAACTAACTAAAACCTTTTGTATCGCAATAGTTTTGGCTGGTTTTCCATCTGGTGCGCCACCTACTGCACCAGCTTTAGCAATCGCTTTAACAATATCTAAGCCAGAAGTAATGGTTCCCCAAATTGTGTAACTTGGAGCAAGTGTTGTATTTGCGTACACCAAGAAGAATTGGCTGCCATTTGTATTTGGTCCTGAATTAGCCATTGCAACTGTGCCGGCTGGATAGTTATTTTTCTTATTGGCTGGCAAATTCTCATCTGGGTATGTGAATTCAGGTCCGCCACCGCCAGTTGCTGTTGGATCGCCACATTGCAATACGAATAATCCCTGAGTGGTTAGTCGGTGACAGAGAGTGTTGTTGTAAAAACCACCTTTGGCCAAAGCTGCGATAGATGTCATCGTAAATGGGGCTTTAGCGCCTACAGCGGAGATTTCGATGTTTCCACAATTCGTAACAAGTGTAAATTTCTTTGGAAATTTTGTTAACACTTTTTTCGGAGTTGCAATCTTCTTAGGAGTTATGCCCGTAGCTTTTGTGGGCGTGCATTTAACAGTCGCCCCTTGTGCAACAGGGGCAAAAGTGAGGGCAGTCATTGCCATAACTATTCCCGTTAAGGTTGCAACTAACTTCTTCATTTTTACTCCCACTCGATTGTTGCTGGCGGCTTACTGGTTACATCTAACACGACTCGATTTACTTCACGAACCTCAT
>JBILSQ010000037.1:0-6043 GCA_044372035.1 Candidatus Planktophila sp.
CAGTGTTGGGATTAAATCTTTGTATTTTTCAATGACATCTGCACCGAGCCCATCGACTAGAAATAAAACTTCTTTGCCGTGTGGTGATTGACCCAGTGATAAAGAATCATTCGCACTCGTTAGCCCAAGACCTGCAAATATTGAAGGTGTGATGTGGGCCAAATGCATGCTCGTATCTTGCCACGAAGCACGAGCACTTAGGCAGTATCCTTTCGCTCATGAATTCAGAACTGAGCGATGTACTGAAATATTCAGATGAAGTAGCAGCAGCTCTTGCATCTGGATCTCCCATTGTTGCTCTCGAATCAACAATTATTAGCCATGGGTTGCCACGTCCGACCAATCTAGATGTTGCTCGCGAAGTAGAAGCAATCGTTCGCGAACATGGTGCAACGCCGGCAACAATCGCTGTCATCGATGGCAGTGTTCACATTGGATTAAGTGATGCCGAACTCGTGACAATTGCAACGCGAGATAACATTCTTAAAGCATCTAGCCGCGACCTTGCAATTGCAGTTGCCTTTGGAAAATCTGCTGCAACAACTGTTGCGGCAACCGCGCACCTTGCAGTGATGGCCGGAATAAAAGTTTTTGCAACGGGTGGTCTTGGCGGCGTCCATCGCGGAGCACAAGAATCATTTGATGAATCAGCAGACCTCACTGCTTTATCGGCGCTAGACATCACAGTTGTCTGCGCCGGAGTCAAATCAATTCTGGATGTGGGTGCCACGTTAGAGCGTTTAGAAACTCTAGCTATCGGTGTCATTGGTTATAAAACAAAGAAATTTCCTGGCTTTTATCTCACTGACTCTGGATTTGAAATCGAGTACCAGGCAGATTCTGCAGATCAAATCGCAGCCGCTATCAAGGCACGCACTTCTATGAAGACAAATTCATCGGCCCTCATAGTCGCTAATCCAGTAAAGAATCAGATGGATAAAAAGTTACATGACTCAATCTTGGCTAGCGGATTAGCACTCGCTGAGAAAGAAGGAATCACCGGGAAAGCCGTGACACCTTTCTTGCTCGAGCACTTTCACACCGCCAGCGATGGTGATTCACTGCGCGTAAACATCGAAATCATTAAATCAAATAGCGCACTCGCAGCAGATATCGCTGTAGCTCTTAATAAGTAATATGCCACTTGTGACAAGCCAAAAAGTCTTGTGCATTGGCGATGTAATGCTCGATGTTGTTGTTGCCCTGCAAGCCCCAATTAATTACGGCGAAGACACTCCTTCGAAGATAACAACTCATGGTGGCGGTGCGGCCGGAAATGTTGCATCGTGGATCGCTCATGCTGGTACTGCAGCAAGCATCGTTGCTCGCATCGGAAATGATTCAGCCGGTGCTGCGATCACTTCAGAGTTTGAGGATTTAGGAGTTGATTACTCATCGCTTCGAAAAACCAGTGACGCAACAGGTGTTGTAGTCGTTGTGGTTGATAAAAAGGGTGAACGCACAATGTTTCCTGAAACTGGTGCTAATTCAGGATTAGTTGTCACTGACATGCCAGACCTTGCTGGATTCGATGCAGCATATGTCTCTGGCTATGCCCTGCTTAATCCACGTTCGCGCGCAGGGGTACTGGAAATGATTGCGGTAATTAAATCTGCTGGTCTTCCAATTTTTTATGACACCGTCACTGTGGGCGCAATGAAAGAAGTTGATCGCGCGCTGATTCAATCGTGGTTGCCGCTCATGGATTATGTGTTGCCAAATGAAGAAGAAGCTCTCTACGTTGCCGATGCAGCTGATATTGATTTGGCGCTTACGAAGTTATTAGAACTCTGCCCTGCTGTAATTATTAAACGTGGTCCATCTGGAGCAATCGCTCAAAATCGTGGTGGTACACGAATTGATATTGATGCAATCAAAACTGTTGTGGCAGATACAACTGGAGCCGGCGATAGCTTTGCCGCAGGATTTATCGCAACAAAAATATCTGGTGGCGATTTATCTGCCTCTCTGAAGGCCGGAGTAACTCTTGCAGCGAAGTGTGTTGCAAATATCGGGGCACGCCCGCAAGGCGGTCACGCACTTTAGGCGTTGTACTTGGCACAATCGCCCCCATGGCTACAAAGACTCCGCCCAAGGGCAAGAAACCTGTTGGACCTAAACCAGGTGAATACCCAGGCAAGATTGTTGATATTGATGTTTCATCTGAAATGTCAGAATCATTTCTGGAGTATGCGTACTCAGTAATTTATTCTCGCGCGTTGCCTGATGCACGTGATGGTTTAAAACCTGTACACCGTCGCATCTTGCACCAGATGGCAGAGATGGGTTTGCGTCCTGATAAAGGTCACGTAAAGAGCGCACGTGTTGTCGGTGAAGTTATGGGTAAGTTGCACCCACACGGTGATGGTGCAATTTATGACGCACTCGTTCGTATGGCGCAATCATTTTCGATGCGCTTGCCATTAATCGATGGTCACGGAAACTTTGGCTCTTTAGATGCTGGTCCTGCAGCAATGCGTTATACCGAAGCACGTCTTGCACAAGCTGCGCTGACAATGGTTGCAGAAACAGATGAAGACACAGTTGATTTTGGTGCTAACTACGACGGACAAATCTTTGAACCACAAGTATTGCCTGCGGCATATCCAAACTTGTTGGTAAATGGTGGTTCTGGAATTGCTGTTGGTATGGCCACAAATATGGCGCCTCACAATTTAGGCGAAGTAATTGCTGCAACAAAACACCTTATTGAAAACCCAACTGCCACAGTTAAAGCACTCATGAAATTTATCCCTGGCCCAGACTTTCCAACAGGTGGCGAACTCGTTGGTCTAGAAGGTGTGCGCGAGGCGTATTCAACTGGCAAGGGATCATTTAAGGTCCGCGCAACAGTTGAAATTTCAAAAGTAACTACACGCAAAATGGGAATCACCATTAAAGAGTTGCCATTTACGATTGGCCCAGAAAAGGTTGTCGAGCGCATTGCAGATCTTGCAAAGGCTAAGAAGATTCAAGGTATCTCAGACATCATCGATTTAACTGATGGACAAACCGGTACCAACGTTGTGATCGAACTCAAAAATGGTTTCGAGCCAGAAGCAGTCCTCGAGCAGCTGTATAAATTAACTCCGATGGAAGATGCCTTTGCAATCAACGCAGTCGCACTGGTCAAGGGCCGCCCACAAACTCTTGGACTTAAAGAGTTGCTGCAGGTCTTTATCGATCACCGTATCGAAGTTGTTCGTCGTCGCTCTGAATTTAGAAAAGGCAAAGCAACCGCTCGTCTTACTCTGGTCGATGGTTTGCTCAAGGCAATTATTGATATCGATAAGGTCATCAAGATTATTCGCGCATCAGATGATGCAGCTATTGCAAAAGACGCACTGATCAAAGGCTTTAAACTCAATGACGAACAAGTGACCTACATCCTAGATATGCCACTTCGCCGCCTGACCAAGATGAGCAAGATTGAACTTGAGAGTGAACAGAAAGAACTCAAATCCACAATTGCCGCACTTAATACTCTTTTGAAGTCAGAAGATGCAATTAAAAAGCAGGTATCTACCGAATTAGATGCGGTGGCTAAAGCATTTGCTACCCCACGTCGCACACGTATCGGTGCTGCCTAACTTCTTAGTTTCGCAACCAAGCACCTCGTGTGGGAGGATTCCTTAAATGATCTCCACGCAAAGTCTCGAGTTACGCGCTGGGGCACGTCTATTAGTAAGTAACGTCACCGTTCGAATTAATCATGGTGATCGCATTGGTTTCGTTGGCAGAAACGGTGCTGGTAAATCCACTCTTGCAAAAGTATTAGCTGGCGAAACTATGCCTGCAGGAGGCGCTGTAAATCGCACAGGAAAAATTGGTTATCTCCCCCAAGATCCACGCACCGGTGAAGATCAAGGAAGCGTTATTGATCGCATTCTCTCTGTTCGTGAACTAGATGCAATCGCAAAGCGCATGAGATCAGTTGAAGAAGAGATGTCTACAACGCAAGGCGGCGAACTCGAAAAAGCTATGGAACGCTATGGCCGCGTCGAAGCAGAGTTCAGCGCCGCCGGTGGTTATGCAGCAACTGCTGAAGCTGAAGCAATCGCTTCCTCACTCGGTGTGCCTGAGAACTTATTTAATCAAGAGCTAGCTGCGCTATCAGGCGGTCAACGTCGACGCATCGAATTAGCGCGCATCCTCTTTAGTGGCGCTGAAACACTCTTGCTCGATGAGCCAACAAACCACTTAGATGCTGATTCGATCATGTGGCTCCGCGATTATCTAAGCAAGTACTCAGGCGGCCTCGTAATTATTTCCCACGATGTTAATCTCATTGAAACTGTCGTAAACAAAGTCTTTTACATCGATGCCAACCGCAACGTCATTGACGTATACAACCTTGGTTGGAAGCAATACTTATTACAACGCGAACAAGATGAACACCGCCGCAAGAAGGAACGCGCTAATGCTGAAAAGCGCGCCGAGATCTTGCAAAAACAAGGTGAGAAAATGCGCGCCAAAGCAAGCAAAGCAACTGCAGCGCAAGGCATGTTACGTCGAGCAGAAAAACTTCGTTCATCCCTAGAAGATGTTCGAGTCTCAGATAAAGTCGCAAAGCTTCGCTTCCCAACTCCATCTCCATGTGGCAAGACTCCAATTTCTGCCCACGATCTATCTAAGTCATATGGTTCCCTTGAAATCTTTACAGACGTCGGAGTTGTTATTGATAAAGGCTCTCGTGTTGTAATCCTTGGTCTAAACGGTGCGGGCAAAACAACTCTTCTGCGTATCTTGGCTGGCGAACTCGAATCAGACACTGGCGAAGTTATTGCAGGTCACGGATTAAAAATTGGTTACTACGCCCAGGAACACGAATCACTCGACTTTGAACGCTCCGTATTAGAAAACATGATGTCTGCAACTCCTGATATCCGCGAACCAGAAGCACGTAACGTTCTCGGTTCGTTCTTATTCATCGGTGATGACGTGCACAAACCCGTCAAAGTTTTATCTGGTGGCGAAAGAACTCGTTTAGCACTGGCTGTTCTTGTCGTTGGCGCTGCAAATGTTTTGTTACTCGATGAACCAACAAACAACCTTGATCCTGCTTCACGCGATGAGATCCTTGCGGCTCTCTCTGAATACCAAGGCTCTGTAATCCTGGTATCTCACGATGAGGGCGCCGTGCAGGCCCTCAAGCCTGAGCGAGTGATCTTGCTGCCTGATGGCGATGAAGATTTATGGAAAGACGAGTACTTCGATTTGGTGAGTATCGATTAATTTTTGGGCAATCCCCTAGTAATAATGCAAATGAATGTTTAATCTCTAGACATGAATAAGAGACTCATTGCATTCTTGTCGGTTCTTTCTCTTTTCCTGTCTTCTCCCTTAAGTCCAGCAAATGCTGCGGCAAAAGCAGGTGCTAAATGTACTAAGCCGGGAAACGTAGAGGTGGTTAAGGGAAAAACCTTTACCTGCGTTAAATCTGGAAAGAAAGTAGTTTGGAATAAGGGAGTTTCACAAACTCCTGGGAAAAATATAAGTGCAAGAGAGCAGGCATTTAACTCTCTACGCCTGATCTATAATACGAATAAAGATAAATCACTTAAAAATGAAATTCAGATAATCTCACATTCTTCAATTAAGCAGTCAGTGGTTAGTGAAGTAAGAAATCGTACAACTAATTTTCTCAAATTTTTTGGAGACGAATCAGCAAATATTGATTTCCATATCATAATTGGAAATAATGAAACTACTGCATGGATGGCACAAGAATTAACTAAAGCAGATCCAGCGGGTTCAAGAGGCCATGCTGAATGGGAAAATTGGTTCAAAGGTAATCTAAATAGCAGTAATCGTTGCAAGATGTGGAATGCCGGTAGTCATGGATTTTCAGCGGATGGTTCTGGATTACTTTCATTCACCCTTTATCCAAATGATTGCACCAATCCACTGGATATTGTTTGGAAAACTACTGTTGAGCATGAGGTGGTTGGCCACATGCAACGAATTTGGTCAGAAAAGCGGGACGAATTACTACCTTGTTGGCTAAATGAGGGTCAACAGGTTTATTACGGCAGTGTGCTTG
>JBILSQ010000003.1:0-19900 GCA_044372035.1 Candidatus Planktophila sp.
AATTTCGGTGGGTTCTTTGTAATACCCATCAGATCTGTCCAGACCAATACTTGTGAATCGCAGTCGACTCCGGCGCCAATTCCCACAGTTGGAATTGATAACGCTTTGGTAATCCGCGCAGCAAGTTCGGCCGGGACTAATTCAAGAACGATCGCGAAAGCACCAGCCTCTTGTAGAGCTAGGGCAGCTTCACACATGGCATCGCCATCAGTTCTTCCTTGGACTTTGTATCCGCCCAATTGGTGAAGTGATTGTGGTGTAAATCCAAGGTGGCCCATTACGGGAATTCCGGCTGCCACTAGTTTCTTAACATGGTCAATGCGAGCGCCTTCGATCTTTACCGCCATCGCACCAGATTCTTTAAAGAAACGAGTCGATGTTGCAAGGGCTTTTTCTGGTGATTCTTCGTATGAACCAAATGGCAAATCAGCAACAACCATTGCGCGTTGTGATCCGCGAACGACGGCTCGGACCAGTGGAATCATTTCATCGACGGTTACAGGGATTGTGTTTTCAAAACCTAAGAAGTTATTGCCTGCACTATCTCCCACAAGCAAAACAGGGATTCCGGCTTCATCAAAAATCGATGCAGTCATCTCTTCATATGATGTAAGCATCGGCCATTTTTCACCACGCTTTTTTGCATCGGCTAAATCAGCAATCGTGACGCGGCGATGCGTGGCTCCGCCATATAGGGATTCCATCAAAAGACCTCCAGCCTCAAGGCTTCATGCGAAGTCCCTGGGTACAAGGCAAAGCGTACTAGAACGAGCACCGGCCTACTAGAAGTAGGCTTAACGTATGAAGTTGCGCGTAGCACTGGCACAGATCAACCCAACTGTTGGTGATCTCGCTGGCAATGCTGCTCTCATTTCGAAGTACACAAAAGAAGCACAAGCAGCTTCTGCCGATGTCATTGTTTTTCCCGAGATGGTTTTAACTGGCTATCCCGTCGAAGACCTCGCGATGCGAGCATCATTTAGAAGTGCCAGCAAAAACGCATTGGCAGAACTTGTTTCAACCCTAGATCCATCGATTGTCTCTGTTGTGGGCTATCTCGATGAATCATCAACCGGGGCCCCACAAAATAAAGTTGCCATTATTTACGGATCAAAGGTCGCAGCAACATATACAAAGCGCCACTTGCCAAACTATGGCGTCTTTGATGAGTTCCGAAACTTTGTTCCAGGAGATTCCTCCCTTGTTATTCGAGTCAAGGGCGTAGATATAGGTATCGCAATCTGCGAAGACATCTGGCACTCACTGGCAGATCTTGCAGCAAGAAAACCAGGTCTTGTCCTTGTGCCAAATGGTTCGCCCTATGAACGCAATAAAGATGATGTGCGATTAGCACTCGTTCAAAAGCGCGCCACAGAAGTCGGCGCACCACTTGCCTACGTCAATATGACTGGTGGCCAGGACGATCTGGTCTTTGATGGCGACACCATTGTGGTCGATGCAAAGGGCGCACTGATTTCCAGAGCCGCACAATTTGAAGACCAATTACTAGTCGTTGATATCGAAGCCGCCACAGCGACCTCACAGCCAGATGTTGTGATTTCAGAAAGCGGCCCAGAAGCTGCGGGATCTGTTGCACCAGCAATTGCAGCTCGCATGAGTGATCACCAAGAAATCTGGAACGCACTTGTGATGGGTCTTCGTGATTACGTTGCCAAGAACAAATTTAGATCTGTAGTCGTTGGCCTATCTGGCGGCATTGATTCGGCCCTGGTTGCAGCAATCGCAGTAGATGCACTCGGTGCCAAGTGCGTCAATGGTGTTGCGATGCCAAGTAAATACTCATCAGATCACTCCGTCGAAGATGCCACAGCATTTGCTACAAATACCGGCATTCACTTTAGAAGAGTTGAGATAGAGCCAATGGTCGAATCCTTTATGCACTCCATAACCCTTAAAGGTGTGGCTGCTGAAAACATTCAAGCCCGTGTTCGCGGAACAACGCTGATGGGTATTTCAAATCAAGAGGGCCACCTCGTTTTGGCCACCGGAAACAAATCAGAGTTGGCAGTCGGATATTCAACTCTTTACGGCGATGCCGTCGGCGGCTTTGCACCCATAAAAGATATTTATAAGACAGATGTCTGGGCACTTGCTAGATGGAGAAACGAGCAAGCGGTTTCTCGCAGTGAGACCGCACCAATTCCTGCGCGCTCTATTGAAAAAGAACCGAGTGCGGAATTACGTCCCGATCAAAAGGATTCAGATTCATTGCCAGAGTACGAAGTATTGGACCAACTCTTAACTCGCTACGTCGATGGCGATGAAGGCTCTGCTGCGTTAATCGCTGCAGGTTTTGATAGCGCACTTGTCATGCGAGTAATTGGATTAGTGGATAAGGCCGAATACAAGCGCCGCCAATATCCACCTGGCACCAAGGTCTCAGCCCGCGCATTTGGAAAAGATCGCCGCCTGCCGATGACTTCACGCTGGAGCGAAGCGTAGATTTCGTAACACAGCCGTAACGAAGCTTTGGCACCATCTGCTCATGGCCCCAGAACAAGAAATGTCTAAGCAGCAAGAGTTTGTTATTCGAACCCTTGAAGAACGCAACATCCGATTCGTGCGTTTGTGGTTCACCGATGTTTTGGGCTTCTTAAAATCAGTAGCAATAGCACCTGCTGAATTGGAGAACGCATTTGAAGAAGGCATTGGTTTTGATGGTTCTGCCATCGAGGGATTTGCTCGCGTAACTGAGTCAGATATGTTGGCAAAGCCAGATCCTGCAACGTTTTCAATCTTGCCGTGGCGCACAGAAGCACCTGGTGCTGCGCGAATGTTCTGCGACATCACAATGCCAGATGGTTCGCCATCTCCTGCAGACCCACGAAATGTTTTACGTCGCACTCTCAATAAAGCAGCCGAGATGGGTTACACCTGTTACACACACCCAGAAATTGAATTCTTCTTATTTAAAGCGCGCCCTGAAAAAGGCGAAGCGCCAGTGCCTGTTGATCAAGGTGGATACTTCGATCACACTCCAGCAGTTGTTGGTCACGACTTTAGACGACAAGCAATTACGTTGCTAGAAGCAATGGGAATCTCCGTTGAATTTAGCCACCACGAAGGTGGACCAGGACAACAAGAAATTGATTTACGCGATGCTGATGCTTTAAGTACTGCAGATAACATCATGACGTTTCGTCACGTCATCAAAGAAGTGGCACTGGATCAAGGTTTCTACGCATCCTTTATGCCAAAGCCATTTACTGATCATCCTGGCAGCGGAATGCATACGCACGTCTCTTTGTTTAAAGGCGAAGAGAATGCTTTCTATGATCCAAAAGCTGAATTCAACTTATCGAAAATCGGTCGATCATTTATTGCAGGCATCTTGACTCATGCTGCAGAAATAACTGCGATTACAAATCAATGGGTTAATTCATATAAGCGTTTACATGGTGGCGGCGAAGCACCCGCACTCGTTAACTGGGGTCCTAGTGATCGAGGCGCATTGGTGCGTTTGCCGATGTACAAGCCGGGCAAAGAAAACTCCACGCGCATTGAATTTAGATCTCCAGATTCTGCGTGCAATCCATACCTTGCATATGCAGTAATGATTGCAGCAGGTCTTAAGGGAATTGAAAAGAATTACGAGCTATCGGCATCTAATGATTTGCAGACGCTGCCCACAGATCTTGACGAAGCAATCTCTGCGATGGAAAAGAGCGAACTCGTTCGCGAAACCCTGGGAGAGCACGTCTTTGAATACGTCCTTCGCAACAAGCGTGCCGAGTGGCAGGATTATTGCCGCCAGGTAAGTGCCTACGAATTAGATAGGTATATCCCAGTTCTTTAGTACCTGGTGGGATAAATTTGTTCCCATGAGCAAAGAAATAACATCAGCAGGTCTACGTCGCACCAACATCATCGCCGGTATTTTCCACTTACTGCAGATGGCTGCAGTTCTGGCCCTCAGCAGTGATTTTTCATTACCAATTACCGCGACATACATGTCTGGTCCTCCAGGATCAACGTATGCAGACCCTGTTGTTCTCTTTAACACTCCTATCGGTTTAACAGTTGGAATCTTCTTGGGACTTTCAGCGCTAGCTCACTTCATTGTCGCAAGTCCGAAATTTTTTCCACGCTATTCAGCAGGCCTCGCTCAGAAGCGAAATTATTTCCGCTGGGTTGAATACTCAATTAGCTCCTCAGTAATGATTGTGCTGATTGCACAAGTAACTGGCGTCGCAGAGATCACAGCAATTATTTCAATCTTTGGTGTTAACGCATCAATGATTTTATTTGGTTGGCTGCAAGAGAAATACGAGCAACCAGGCAATGGGGGATGGCTTCCATTTATCTTTGGCTGCATCACTGGAATCGTTCCTTGGATCGCATTGCTCTTTTACGTATTTGGTATTGGCGGCGCAAGTGAGACTAAGGCCCCAACATTTGTCTACATAATCGTCTTAACAATTTTCTTATTCTTTAACTCATTCGCACTCGTGCAATGGTTGCAGTACAAGAAAGTTGGAAAGTGGTCTGATTACATGCGTGGAGAGCGCACCTACATCACGCTCTCACTCATTGCTAAATCAGCACTTGCTTGGCAGATCTTTGCCAACACCCTTATTCCTGTATAAGGGATGCCTGATGCTCTTTATCGTGATCTAAAATCACTTGGAGCATTGATTCAATAGTTATCAAACCGAATGTGCGGTGTTCCGCCGCCGCGCTTCGCTCTATGGTGCTGAGATTTTTTAGATACGTAACCATGTGTTCTCTGCTTGCCATGACATTTTTTCGTGCTTGTTCAAAGCTTTGCTGAGAGTATTTTTCTGCAGTTATTACTGGATCTGGTTCCCACCATTGAAATTTAGGAATCGGAGCACCTGATGCTTGAGCGCTCTTCATTAGTTCAAAGCGCGCCATCCAGACTTCTTTATCAACATCTACTAAGTGCCCCAAAATTATTGCCGGCGTCCACTCAGAACCGTTGTATTGATCACTGCGTCCTGATTTTTCTGCAACACCACAAATTTCATTGGCAGAGTCAATGAGTGCGATGAGTTGAGATTCAAAGTTTGCCATACGCGTGAGTTTAGAACTTTACTTGCTTGAAAACGTGCGCTGGGGTTACCATTTGCGCATGAAACTTCGCAGCCTCCTCCTTCGCTGCCGTGGCGGGGCCAAATAATCGGTCCCCTCGCCGCGGGGTTTGTCGTACCGGTTACCCAGACAAATCCCGTAACCCAAAAGGAGTTTTAAAATGAATTTTCCAAAGCAAAAACCATCATCGATGCGTGCGCATCGCTATTCATCATTTATACCTGTAGATCTTCACGATCGCACATGGCCAGATAAACAAATGACAAAGGCACCTCAGTGGTCATCAGTTGACCTACGAGATGGCAATCAAGCACTCATTGACCCAATGGATACACCCCGCAAATTAGCGATGTTTAATCTTTTGGTAGCCATGGGATACAAAGAAATCGAAGTTGGCTTTCCAAGTGCAAGCCAGACTGACTTTGATTTTGTTCGCAAGATTATTGAAGAAGGTTTAATCCCTGATGATGTCATTATTCAAGTACTTACTCAGGCGCGCCAACCGCTGATTGAGCGAACCTTTGAATCTCTTAAGGGTGCAAAGCAAGCAATCGTTCACCTCTACAACTCAACATCTACTCTTCAACGTCGCGTTGTTTTTGGCCTTGATAAAGATGGAATTAAAAAGATTGCAACAGATGGCGCCCAGATGTGTCTTGATCTTGTCAGCACGATTCCAGAGACAAAGGTTTCATTTGAGTACTCACCTGAGTCATATACGGGCACAGAGTTAGAGTTTGCCGTTGAAGTCTGTAACGCAGTTAACGATGTCTGGAAGCCAACACCACAGTGGAAAACAATCTTAAATCTGCCAGCAACTGTAGAAATGGCAACTCCAAATATTTATGCGGACTCCATTGAGTGGATGTGTCGCAACCTAAACAATCGTGACAGCGTAATTGTTTCGCTACACCCACATAATGACCGTGGCACTGGTGTAGCAGCTGCAGAACTTGGTTATTTAGCTGGCGCAGATCGCATCGAAGGAACACTCTTTGGTAATGGCGAACGCACAGGAAATGTTTGCCTTGTAACCCTTGGCCTTAACTTAGTGACCCACGGAATTGATCCAATGATTGATTTCTCAAACATCGATGATGTTCGTCGCACAGTTGAATATGCAAATCAATTACGTGTTCCAGAGCGTCATCCTTATGGCGGCGATCTTGTCTTTACCGCGTTCTCTGGTTCGCACCAAGATGCAATTAAAAAAGGCTTCGACCATCTAGAACGTGATGCGAAGGCTGCCGGAAAACACGTTGATGATTTCACATGGGCTGTTCCTTATTTGCCGATTGATCCAAAAGATGTTGGTCGCTCATATGAAGCTGTGATTCGCGTTAATTCGCAATCAGGCAAGGGCGGTATCGCCTACATGATGAAGAATGAACATCATCTTGATCTGCCACGTCGCTTGCAGATTGAATTTAGTCGTGTTGTGCAAGTCATGACTGATGAGCAAGGTGGCGAAATGCGAGCCGACCAACTCTGGAATGTCTTTGAAGATGAGTACTTGCCAACACAAGATGCTCCCTGGGGCCGCTTTAGATTAAAGGGACTCTCACAAACATCTGTACTCGATGAAGATGTAAATCTTGAAGTAACACTTCTTGATCGTGGAGATGCTAAAAAATTAGCTGGCACCGGAAACGGACCGATTGCAGCGTTTTGTAACATCTTGCAGGCATACGGTGTTGATGTGAAGGTTTTGGATTATTTCGAGCACGCATTATCTGCAGGCGGAGATGCTTCGGCTGCTGCATATCTTGAGTGCTCAATTAATGGCGAAACCTTCTGGGGTGTTGGAATCGATCCAAACACCACAACGGCATCACTTAAAGCCGTCGTGTCTGCAATAAATCGCGCAATTAGATAGTTGCCACCAGTACCTTTGCCTGCATGAGCCTGTACCGCGATGAAGCAATCATCTTGCGCACGCAGAAATTAGGCGAAGCAGATCGCATCATCACCATGCTTACTCGCGAGCACGGACGTGTACGCGGTGTCGCAAAAGGTGTCCGTCGCACGATGTCTAAATTTGGCGCGCGCCTAGAACCAGGCAGCCACGTCGATATTCAAATGCACATCGGAAAAACCTTTGACACGGTCACACAAGTTGAAGCCTTAAGAAATTATGGCGAAGCGATTACAGATGATTATCAGCGCTGGACAATTGCTTCAGCGATCTTAGAAACATCTGAACGTTTTACAGCGCAAGAGCGCGAACCGGCAGTGCAAGAGTTTCACTTAGTTGTTGGTGCAATGAAAGCACTCTGCGATGATCGCTATGACCCAGCACTTGTATTGGATGCGTTCTTATTGCGCTCTCTTGCATTGGGTGGATATGCACCATCGATGACAGATTGTTCTCGTTGTGGCACACCAGGACCGCACAGATACTTCTCACTAGTTGGTGGCGGATCTGTCTGCCTTGAGTGTCGACCATCGGCATGTGCAACTCCGCAACCAGAAACACTTGAATTAATGGCAGCTTTATTAAGCAGTGATTGGGAGAGCGCCAATAAGAGCGAAGGGAAAAATCGTCGCGAGGCTAGTGGATTAATCGCAGCTTATTTACAATGGCACCTTGAACGTGGATTGCGTTCATTACCAATTGTGGAGCGCGTATGAACATCCCAGAGCACGTTGCAATCGTTATGGATGGCAATGGTCGCTGGGCAAAGGAACGCGGATTACCACGCACTGCCGGTCACGAAGCAGGAGAAGCTGCACTCTTTGATGTCGTGCAAGGTGCGATCGAATACGGTGTTAAAGAAATAAGCGCATATGCATTTTCAACAGAGAATTGGCGCAGATCGCCCGATGAAGTGAAGTTCCTCATGGGATTTAATCGCGATGTCATCAGACGCCGACGCGATGAGATGAATGCGATGGGCGTTCGGGTTCGCTGGGTTGGAAGACCAAAGCGATTGTGGTCGAGTGTGATTACAGAGCTCGAAGAAGCAGAAGAATTAACAAAGAAGAATAAAACTCTAACTTTGAACATGTGTGTTAATTACGGTGGCCGTTCCGAGATAGTCGATGCGGCAACAGAGTTAGCCCGCGATGTAAAGCGAGGCAAAATTAAGGCAGATGCGATTACAGAGAAAACTTTTGCAAAGTATTTAGATTCACCAACTATGCGAGATGTGGATTTGTTCTTGCGTTCATCTGGCGAACAGCGCACCAGCAATTTCTTGCCGTGGCAGTCGGTTTATGCGGAGATGGTTTTCATGGATGTTTTATGGCCAGATGTAACTCGCAAAACTTTGTGGAAAGCTATTGAGGAGTACAACAAACGCGACCGTAGGTTTGGAAGAGCTTAGGCAGCTGGATGATCCATGGGTGTCGGTGCGGTTAAATGAGCCTGACACATTGCACAACGAGCGTTATCAAGTAAGTACATTTCAATCTCATACGTATCTGGACTAAATGATGCAGTTATCTCTAGGAGATGTGAGCCGCATGCAGGACATGCGCAGGTAGGTATTCCTCTAAAGTCGCCCATGATTTAACACTTGGAGCAGATTCCAAATATCTCGGCCGTGTGGCCTACATCGCGAAAGCTGAATTCTTCAGCCATTGTTTTGGCCCACTTTTCGATTGCGCCACCTTCAATTTCAACTGTGTCACCACAACTCTTACATACAAGATGGTGATGGTGAGTTTCTCCACATAGACGATAAATTGCTTCGCCATCTTCGCGGCGTAGAAGATCAACGATTTTGTCATCGACCAATGACTGGAGTGCCCGATAAACAGTTGTTAATCCAATTCCGTCACCTTCTCTGCGAAGGATTTGATGCAGTTCTTGAGCGCTGGCAAAACCACCAGTTCGCTCAAGAACTGCAATCAATTTGAGGTTTGATTTACTCATGACCTTCTTCATCATGGTGATCTTCTTCTGAATGTTCTTCTTCATCATGGTGATCTTCTTCAGAATGAACGCCCTGTTTTGAACCGTGCGCGTGAGCATCACCTGAATGTAGGTATGAAACAAGTCCCCACATCACAAGGACACCGGCAATGGTCGTAACCATGGTCCAACGTGATGAGTGACGGGAGTGCGCCTCTGGCAAGATGTGTGAAGTTGCAAGGTAAATAACAATTCCAGAGAATGCCGCTAAGTAGAGTGCAATGAGATTGTCGTTTAAAACCAGAGTGGAACCGATTGCAGCGCCACCAATTCGTGCGACAGCATCAATACCCAATAAACCAATACTCTTCTTGCCCCATAGGCCAGACTTAATCAGGAATGAAACTGTGTTTAGGCCATCGCTAAAGGCATGGACCAAGAGTGCGATAAATACTGCAACACCTAAATCAGAACTAACTTTGAATGCAACGCCAAGAGCTAGACCATCAAGGAAAACGTGACCACCCATTGCAATGGCACCAAATGCACCAGTGAGATTTCTAGAGTGCTTGTGGTCGTGGCCGTAATCAGATTCTGATGGTTCGTGTGATCCAAAGAGTTTTTCGTAAAAATGAAGCAATAAGAATCCGGCGATGAGCGCCACAGAAACTGCAGGCGCGTGCAGAACTTCTTGAGTGCTTAACTCAAAAACTTCTGGCAATAGGTCAAAGGCAACTAAACCGAGGAGCAAACCTGCGGAGAGGCCAAGAACTAAGTGGAGGCGATCTTTGGCACGAAGCGCGAGAGCGCCCCCTGCAAAAGTGGATAGAGCAGTAAGTCCTGCGAGGATGATGGCTATGTTCATGTCGGGACGGTATCACAAAATGGGAATGATTTCCATTTTCATCAACTAGCCAGGGTCTAGGCTCATCTCATGCTCGCAGTTGCCAGATTTAATGTGCCTTTGGGAGAAGCAGCTCATTTTCAAACGCTTTTGGCTACAGCCCTGGAAGCATTTTCTAAGTGTCAGGGATTTAGTGATGGCGAGTACGGACAGAATCTCGACGATCCAACGTTGTGGTCACTCGTAACGAAGTGGGAAAACGTAGGTTCGTATCGCCGCGCGCTTGGAAATAACGATGTAAAGATGAATGCGGTTCCAACTCTTGCACGCGCCATCGACGAGCCCGGTGCATATGAATTGCCCTATTCAGAGTAAAATTTAGATACGGATCGCAACACATGTTGCTTTAACCGCCGACAGCCAGCCGGATGGAGAAAATGAAATGGCAACGGATCGTTTAGAAAATATTGTTGGTCTTGCAAAGCGCCGCGGATTTGTTTATCCCTCATCAGAAATTTATGGTGGGTTGCGCGCATCGTGGGATTACGGCCCACTCGGAGTTGAGTTAAAAAACAATGTAAAGCGCCAATGGTGGAAGTCAATGGTCACTGGTCGCGAAGATGTTGTGGGCCTTGATTCATGTGTGATCTTGGCAAAAGAAGTCTGGGAAGCATCCGGACACGTTGCAACGTTTTCTGATCCACTGACAGAGTGCACCTCTTGTCACAAGCGATATCGCGCTGATCATTTACTTGAGGCCTATGAAGCAAAGCATAAGAAAGCTGCAGCATCGCTGGCTGAAGTTAATTGCCCTGCATGTGGAAACAAAGGTCAATTCACAGAACCAAAACAATTTAGCGGAATGCTTAAAACCTATCTTGGACCAGTTGAAGATGAATCTGGTCTTGCGTTCTTGCGCCCAGAAACTGCGCAAGGAATCTTCATTAACTTTGATCAGGTGATGACAACATCGCGTAAAAAGCCACCATTTGGTATTGGCCAAATCGGTAAGTCTTTCCGCAATGAAATTACGCCAGGAAACTTTATTTTCAGAACTCGTGAATTCGAGCAGATGGAGATGGAGTTCTTCGTGGTGCCTGGCACAGATGAAGATTGGCATCAATATTGGATTGACACACGCATGGCTTGGTATGTGGACCTTGGAATTAATCCTGAGCGTCTACGTATTTATGAACATCCAAAAGAAAAATTGTCACACTATTCAAAGCGCACAGCAGATATCGAATACAAATTTGAATTCTCTGGCACCGAGTGGGGCGAACTCGAAGGTATTGCAAACCGCACAGACTTTGACTTAAAGGCTCACTCTGCAGCCTCTGGCAAAGATCTTTCATACTTTGATCAAGAGAAGAACGAACGATGGACGCCATTTGTTATTGAACCTGCAGCAGGTGTGGATCGCGCAACTCTTACATTCTTAATGGATGCTTTCACTGAAGATGAAGCACCAAATAGCAAAGGTGAAATGGAAAAGCGTGCGGTACTAAAACTTGATTATCGTTTAGCGCCAATCAAGGTGGCAGTTCTTCCGCTTTCACGTAACGCTGATTTATCTCCTAAAGCACGAGATCTCGCAGAGAAGTTACGTAAAAACTGGAATATCGATTTCGATGATGCTGGCGCTATTGGTCGTCGCTATCGTCGCCAAGATGAAATCGGTACTCCTTATTGCATCACTATTGACTTTGAAACTCTCGAAGATCACGCAGTAACAATTCGCGATCGTGACACGATGTCACAAGAGCGCATTGCACTTGATCAGGTTGAAGCATGGTTAGCGCCACGTCTACTCGGTTGCTAAAACCGCTCACTCTTCCACTTGCCTCTGGCGATCACTTAATTGATCCGCCAGTTGTATTGGCGCCAATGGCGGGCATTACTAATGCACCATTTCGCATGCTCTGCCGCGAACAAGGTGCTGGTTTGTTTGTCTCTGAAATGGTTACAGCGCGCGCATTAATCGAGCGACGTCCAGAAACGTTGCGCATGATCGAACCTGGTAAAGGTGAATGGCCACGCTCTGTTCAGTTATATAGCGTTGATCCACACACCATGCGTGCAGCCGTAACAATGCTTGGCAAAGAAAACTTAGTGGATCATATTGATATGAACTTTGGTTGCCCTGTTCCAAAAGTAACTCGCAAAGGCGGGGGAGCAGCGCTTCCGTATAAGCGAAATCTTTTTAGTTCAATTGTTGGCGCAGCTGTTGAAGCAGCAAAACCTTTTGGTATCCCTGTCACAGTAAAAATGCGTATCGGAATCGACAGCGATCATCACACGTATCTAGAAGCTGCTAAGTCAGCAGCAGACTTAGGTGTTGCATGGGTTGCACTTCATGCTCGCACGGCAGAACAGATGTATGAGGGTAAATCAGATTGGTCTGCAATTACACGATTAGTTGAACACTTAAAGCCAACTGGTGTGCCAGTACTTGGCAACGGTGATATTTGGTCTGGCGCTGACGGAGTTGAAATGGTGCGCCAAACAGGATGCGCCGGCGTAGTCGTTGGGCGCGGATGTCTTGGACGTCCGTGGTTGTTTTCAGATTTAGTCAGTGCATTTAATGGCGGAACAGAGCGAACGCTGCCGACTCTTCATCAAGTGCGCGAAGTTATGTTTAGGCACGGCGAACTAATTGTTGATTACTTCGAATCCGAAGATCGCGGATGTCGCGATTTACGCAAACATATGGCTTGGTATCTCAAAGGATTTAGAGTGCACCGCGAACTAAGACGTGAATTTGGTTTGATCGAATCCCTTGCGCACTTTCGCAAACTTTTAGATCAACTCGATGATCAGCCGTATCCCATCGAAGTAGGCGAAAAACCACGCGGACGCACTAGTCATGGAAGACCTGTTACTTTGCCAGATCGTTGGTTGGAAGATCCAGATGAGATGGTTGCAATCGAATTAGAAGATGCGTTTTCGGGTGGCTGATGTTTATCTTTAGATTTATACGACGCATTTTCACACTTATTTTTCTTATTATTTTGGCTATTCCAACGTATGCAATTGGAAAAACATATTATTCAGCGCACTATCCAGAAGCACGTGCAGCCGATGCGATTGTTGTAATGGGCGCTGCACAATTCGATGGTCGCCCAGGAGATGTATTCGAAGCGCGTTTAAGTGAAGCCAAGCGAGTTTACGATTTAGGTCTGGCTCCATTAATTATTACCGTTGGTGCAAAAGCACCAGGGGATCGCACAACGGAGGCAGCATCGGGGCGAGCATGGCTTATCTCTGCCGGTGTACCTGCTCGCAAAGTTATTGCACTAGAAAAAGGCCGTGACACTTTGGTGAGCACAAAGGCGTACGTACAAGAGATGAGAAAAAGAGAGTTAAAGAACGTCATTATTGCAACTGATCCTTATCACTGTCGACGTTCCATGACTATGGCAAATGATCGCGGGTTGATTGCGACGTGCTCGCCGGTGCAATTCGGACCCAATTCACTGCGTAACTCGAGCAGAAAATATTTATTGCGTGAATCAGGAGCGTATCTTGCATACATCACGCTGGGTAACTTTGGAATAAACATCAGCGACCACTTAGATGCAAACAAGATTCTAGATAAGGTTGTTGCATGAGCGTTTACAGTGATCGCGATAACGAACGCTTTTTAAACGAACCAGCAAAGCGCGCAGGTCGAACTGAATTTATGCGCGATCGTGCGCGAGTAATTCACTCAGCATCACTTCGTCGCCTGGCTGCAAAGACACAAGTTGCAGTTCCTTGGGAGAATGATTTTCAACGCACGCGTTTGTCGCATTCACTTGAGTGTGCACAAATTGGTCGCGAACTCGGTGAATCACTCGGCGCAGATCCTGATCTTTTGGATACCGCATGTCTGGCACATGATTTAGGACATCCTCCATTTGGTCACAATGGCGAAGAAGCTTTGGCCGAAGTTGCAAAGAGTTGTGGTGGCTTTGAAGGCAACGCACAGAGCTTTAGATTGTTAACTCGCTTAGAAGCAAAGACAGTGGATGCAGATGGTCGCTCTATTGGATTGAATCTAACTCGCGCATCTTTAGACGCAGCAACTAAGTATCCGTGGCAACGTGCAACTAATCCACGCAAATTTGGCGTCTATGACGATGACGTAGAAATCTATAAGTGGATGCGCGCTGATGCACCAGAAGGAAAGCGCTGCATCGAAGCGCAGATTATGGATTGGTCTGACGATGTTTCATATTCAGTACACGATCTAGAAGATGCCATCGTTGCGAATCAAGTTCATGTGCGCACATTTGAAGATGATTTTGATTCAATTTATGACAGCATGACAAAAGATTACGGAAGCAATGCAACAAAGGCCGAGGCATCCGATGCACTTGTGAGATTGCAAGAACTATCTTGCTGGCCAATTAATTACAACGGCAGCCACCGTTCACTTGCTCGCTTAAAGGATTCAACGAGCCAATTAGTCGGTCGCTTCGTAGTGGCCGCAGAGAATAAAACACGTGCAATTTATGGTGACGAACCACTTGCACGTTATGGCGCAAACCTGGAGATTCCACGCGAGCAGTTAATTGAAGTAGATTTCTTAAAAGCTGTTGCAGGGCACTACTTAATTCGCGCTGCTGAATCACAAGAACGATACGCAAAACAAAAGATTGTCGTCGTTGAATTAGTAGATCTTTTATATAAGAGTGCACCGAAGGCACTGGATGCAATATTTATCGATGACTGGAACCGCGCTGCAGATGATGGCGAGCGTCTGCGCGTAGTAATCGACCAGATTGCCGCGCTGACTGACCCGGGTGCATACACCCTGCATGCCCATCTGACTCAAAATCGCTAAAGTGCGCCTATGAGCGGACGCATTAAAGATGAAGATGTTACCTATCTTCGCGAACGCGTTCCGATTGATGAAGTTGTAGCAGATTACGTACAACTCAAGTCTGCAGGCGGGGGACAGAAAAAAGGCTTGTGCCCATTTCACGACGAAAAATCTCCGTCATTTCACGTAACTCCAAGCAAAGGTTTTTATCACTGCTTTGGTTGCCAAGCCAGCGGTGATGTCATCTCATTTTTAATGAAGATGGATCACTTAACATTTACTGAAACTCTCGAAAGACTTGCAGATCGCATTGGTTACACACTGCGCTATGAAGAAAATTCATCTGGTCCTTCTGTTCCATCCGGAATGCGTTCGCGCTTAATCGCTGCAAATGCTGCAGCTGCAACGTATTACCAAGAACAGCTCAACACATCACCAGATGCTGCACATGGTCGCGAGTTATTGACAAAGCGTGGATTTGATAAAGATGCGTGCAAACTATTTGGCGTCGGTTTTGCACCTGATGATTGGGATCAACTCACCAAACACCTGCGTGCACAAGGTTTCACAATCGATGAATTAGAAACTGCGGGTCTATCCAAGATGGGTCAGCGCGGACCAATTGATCGATTCCGCAATCGTTTAACGTGGCCAATTAAAGATATTACAGGCGATGTTGTTGGATTCGGTGCTCGAAAATTAGCCAGTGATGAAGTAGATCAAGGCCCTAAGTACCTCAATACTCCTGAGACTCCAATCTACAAAAAGAGCCAAGTTTTGTATGGATTAGATGTTGCAAAGAAAGAGATTGCAAAGAAGCGACAAGCAGTCATCGTTGAGGGCTATACAGATGTGATGGCTGCGCACTTGGCTGGAATCACAACTGCTGTTGCAACGTGCGGTACCGCATTTGGCGCAGACCACATTCGCATCTTGCGCAGATTGTTAATGGATGATGATGCTTTCCGCGGCGAGGTTATCTTCACATTCGATGGCGATGCCGCAGGACAAAAGGCCGCACTTCGTGCATTTAGCGATGATCAAAAGTTTGTTACGCAAACATTTGTGGCTGTCGAACCAGATGGGCTAGACCCGTGCGATCTTCGACAAATTAAAGGCGATGCAGCGCTACGTGATTTGATTGCACGACGTGTTCCACTCTTTGAATTTGCTATTCGCGCAGAGTTAGCCAAGTACACCCTGACAACTCCTGAAGGTCGCATTAGCGCCCTTAACGCAGCTGCACCACTAGTTGCACAAATACGAGATAAATCTTTACGACCAGAGTATTCACGTTCATTGGCTGGTTGGCTCGGAGTAGAAGTCGAACAAGTATCTTCTGCGGTTGCAACAGCTATGAAGAAAACACCACAGGTAAGTGTTGATCCAAGTGCACCAGAAGTTGTGCCGCAAGAATGGCGCCCAGATCCACAAGAGCCACGATTAATTCTTGAACGCGAAGTATTGAAGGCGCGCTTACAAGCACCGGCGTTGGCAATAGATTTCACATCACTGGAACCAACAGCGTTTACACATCCTGCTTATCAAGAGTTACGCGCAGTCATCGATCAGATGGCGCCGGATAACACAGCGCTGACGATAGATAAAATTACGAATGAAAATATGAAGTCACTCTTTACTGAGTTAAATGTCGAACCAATTCGCGCTGATGGTGAGATCACTGAACATTATGTTGCAAGCATTATTGCGCGCCTGCGCGAAGTATCTGTTTCACGCGCCATTGCAGAACTCAAATCAAGTTTGCAACGACTCAATCCAGTTGAAAATGAAGCCGAATACAACGCCGCTTTCGCCCAACTTGTGGCCCTTGAAAGCACTCGGCGCACCTTGCACGACCTTGCCCTCGGTGGGCTTTAACTCCGCTTCGATTTAGACCACCCCTTCGCCGTGCGCTAGAGTGTGCGCTCGTAACTCTTCACGAGTAACGAATAGTCCCTGATAGCTCAATGGCAGAGCAGCCGGCTGTTAACCGGCAGGTTCTTGGTTCGAATCCAAGTCAGGGAGCAGGAATTTCTCAGGCTTCTCTCAGGTTAAATGATTACGTTGAGGCATTACAGATCGATTGGGAATCACGAATGAATCGCAGAGGTTTTATACGCGGAACAGCACTCGCTGCCGGTGCATGGATTTTCGGTCGCACGCAATCAGCAGTTGCAGCTTCGCCAAAGAGAATCATCAAAGTCTCTAAGTTTCCAATCGGTGCTAATCAAAAATTCGTAGCAGCCAATGGCGCCCCTGCATTCTTATTTCGAACAAAGACCGGAGTATTTGCTTACTCTGCAATTTGCACACACCAAGGCTGCACCGTTGATTACTTCAAAGCAGGCAAGAAATTAGTTTGTCCATGTCACGGTGCATCATTTGATCCTTTTAATGCAGGCAAAGTGGTCTCCGGTGAAGCAAAGAGTCCACTGGCAAAAATTAACGTATCAATTAAAAGCGGATGGGTTGTGCAGTCTTAAATGAAAAAAAGTAGTATCAATGTAGTTATAGCTTTTATTCTCGGTGCCAGCGTTGCCGGTGGTATTGCAGTTGCTGAAACAAGTAACACAGGTGGGGTAAAGGCGTGCGTCGATAATAAGACTAAGGCGCTCTTCTTATCCGCAGATGGAAAGTGCACAAAAGGACGCACCGCACTTGAGCTAACAACAAACTCCTTTGATGTGAAAAATATTGCAGCAACAGTGACTCCATCAGTTGTATCGATTGCCGTTTCAACACCAACTGGTGGTGGAACAGGATCCGGATGGGTTTATCAATCAACTAGTTCATCTTCATATATCGTCACAAATAATCACGTGATTGATTCAGCAGCTTCAGGCACTGGAAGAATCACGGTTGAATTTTCAAATGGAGACGAAGTTGTCGCAAGAATTGTCGGTCGCGATAAGGCGTACGATCTTGCGGTTTTGCAGATAAACAAGGGAAATCTTGCTGCTCTTAATCTAGGCGATTCAACCAAGTTAGTAGTCGGAGAATCTGTTCTGGCGATCGGTTCTCCTCTTGGTTTGTCTTCCACAGTAACAACAGGAATTGTTTCGGCGCTAAATCGCCCGGTCTCTGCTGGCAGCGTTGGTCAAGAGGCTTTTGTTAATGCCATCCAAACTGATGCCGCTATTAATCCCGGCAACTCAGGTGGTGCATTAATTAATGCTCGCGGTGAGATTGTTGGGGTTAACTCTGCAATCGCCACACTTTCATCCGGTGGCACAAGTGGAAACATTGGACTTGGTTTTGCGATTCCAATAACAGAGGCAAAGCGAATAATTGATGAAATCATTACATCGCCAACAAATACATCGACTCGACCAATACTTGGAGTGTTCTTTGATACAACCTACACAGGAGTTGGCGCCAAAATTCTTAGACTCACACCTGGTGAAGCCGCAGAAGTAGTTGGTATTCCTGCCGGCTCTGTCATTAGAACAATTGGTGGCCAGCGCATTACTGATCAAGTAAGCGCTGTTGTTCGCATTCGCTCTTATGCACCTGGTGCAACTGTTGCAGTTGTTGTTGATTTACCTAATAACGGTGGAACAAAGACATTTACAGTGAAGTTGGGTAAAGCACCTTCTAACGGTTAATCTGTACCCATGGCACTCTTTCGTTTATCCATTTCATTACCTGATCACCCAGGCTCACTCGGTGCTTTAGCATCTGCCATTGGTTTTGCAGGTGGAGATATTCGCGAGCTAACCGTTACTAAATCAGATGCTGAAAATGCTTATGACGATCTCACTGTGGCAATTCCGGGAAATGATCCAACGGATCTTCTCAATATTCTTGGTTCAATCAGTGGCGTTCAAGTAATTGAAATCAAACCAGTTAACTAGCTTTAAAGGTATCTTCAACCATTTGATGTAAAGATCGTGCAGGTTTCCACTGCAAAAATTGTTGAGCTTTAGAAATATCAGCTACTAATATGGCTGGATCACCTGCGCGTCTTGGCGCATCTACGGTTGCAAGTGGGCTGTTTTTTACAACAGAAACAGCGTCGATAACTTGTGCGACCGAATAACCACTTCCAGAGCCAATATTTATTACGTGGTGTTCTGAGGCAACCAGCGAGTTAAGTGCCTTGATATGAGCATCAATTAAGTCAACGACATGAACATAATCTCGAATGCATGTGCCATCCGGTGTATTCCAATCGCGGCCAAAAACTCGTAGCGGTGCATCAGCACTTGCACGCAGTGCATTCGGAATTAAGTGCGTCTCAGGCTCATGGCGTTCAGAAAGCCATCCACGATCGGTCTGAAGTGCTCCGGCAACATTGAAGTAACGAAGTGAAATTGCTGCAACGTGTTGGGTCAGTGCTGCTGTAGATAAGTCACGTTCTATTGCTAACTTAGTTTCGCCATATGGGTTTGTGGGCGCACATTGAGAGCTTTCAGATACGGGAGAAGACTCCGGCTCACCATATGTGGCCGCCGATGATGAGAAAACTATTTTCTTAATACCCAACGTATTCATTTCAGTGAGCAAGACCTTAGTTCCCGCAACATTTATCTGGCGATAGAGATCTGGTTTTTCAACTGATTCTCCGACGAGTGATTTACCGGCAAAGTGCATAACTGCTTCACAACCTTTAAGCGCACGAGAAACTAGCTCTGAATCAAGCAAAGAACCTTGGACAAAGCGCACAGTTGGTGGAAGTGAATCAGCATGGCCTGTACTGCAATCATCGAGCACTGTTACTTCATGGCCGCTGTTCTTAAGGATTTCAACAGCATGAGAGCCGATGTATCCGGCGCCACCTGTGACCAAGATTTTCATCTACGTGAGCTTTACTTCTCGCAATTGTGCAGCCGACTGTTCTGGATATAAATCCATAATAAAGGCGCCCATAGAAGATTCAGATCCTGCTAAATATTTAAGTTTTCCGGGAGCGCGGCGCACACTTGTGATCTGCCAATGTAAACGCAATAAGTCGCGACCTTCTCGTACCGGTGCTTGATGCCACGCAGCAATGTATGCCATTGGAATATCGAAAACACCATCAAGTCGTTGCAATACTTCTTTTGCAATTGCTGGAAATGCATCGGCAACTTCCTTTGAAAGTCCACCAAGATCTGCAACCGAAACCTTTGGCGCAACATGAATTTCAAATGAGTACCGAGCCGCATAAGGCACATAAGCAACCCAATGTTTATTCTCGGCCACTATTCGTTCTTCCTCTTTTATTTCACGAGCGAGGACTTCATCAAATAAAACTTTTCCGGTGCGCTCCTTATGCTTCTTTGCTATTTCAAGCATGCGAGAGACCTTTGGAGGAATATACGAATACGCATAAATCTGA
>JBILSQ010000038.1:0-5986 GCA_044372035.1 Candidatus Planktophila sp.
AGTAAGCCAAGTTTGCGATGTCATAAGGGGTGTAACGGTAGCGAATGCCTAGGTAATTGTGAATCGGGTTATTTCACGCGGCAGCGTAAGACAGATGCAGTTGCTGCAGCATTACGCGTAGGAATCATCGTTGTGCGTTCGAAAGTTGCGCGCCCAGGGGTGATTTCATCATCAATTTCTCCGACAACGTTCTTATCAACATCCTTTGCTTGCAAGGTGCAGATAGCTGGAGTACTTGCATCATTTCGTTGCACTACATATCTAAGCGAGACTTCTTCGTCAGAGACTATTGTGAATGAAATAATTGTGGTTCTAAATTCTGGTTTGGCGTGAAATAAACCCGCCCAGATAAGCCAACTGATTCCGACTACGGCAATGAGTGTCGCAGGCAACTTCCAACCTCTTGGAGCCTTCACCCCGTATCTATCCTCGTATGAAAAGTCTGAGGACCCTCTTGAATTCATGTACACACTTTATCGTGGAAAGTGAGAGGATTTGGACATGGAAAAAGATGTAAGTATGGGCGTTGCTGGTTCATTCACAATGATTTTGTTAACACTTTCAGTTGTACTACTTCTGCGCAGTTTCTATAAGCGTTTTAATCGACTGCAAAAAAACGAAGAAGATTTACAAAAGTAATTTTCTTGTGGTTAAGAAGTTCTTTGAATTCACAGCGATAGTACTTCTTGCTGCTATTTTTCTTGGACTCGGATTGTGGCAGCTCGATAGAGCCAGAAGTTTGAAGGAAATTCTCAATGCACCGCCACCTCCTGTTTCTGCTCCTGTTGCTCTTGCACAGTTAGCCGAACCACGTGCAGCACTTGATAAGAAAAACGATAGCAAGCCGGTAAATGCATCAGGTTTTTATGTCGCTAATTTCAAAGCGCCAAATCAAAAAGATGGTGACGGAGTTTTAAGTGATTGGGAAGTTGCGCTCATGCAAGTGGACACAACTTCTGGGATATTGGTTGTCAGAGGGTTATGGTCAGATCGACTCAACGAGCCGCAATTAGCGATGTCGAATCGAGTAGATCTCACCGGCATCTTGCGTGCACATCAAAGTGAAGATCGAGCTCTTAATTCACCCGGAGTTATTTCACGACTCGACAGCAGCGTCATTGTGGCGCGCACAGATTTAGATTTATACGATGGGTATGTAATTGCCACGGATGAGAAAGTGCGTGAAGGCGTTATAGAGAGAACAAGAGTCACACCCGAATTACGAACTGAGCGAATTCCAGGTTTTTATTGGCAACATATTTCCTATGTTGTAGTTTGGTGGCTCATGGCGGCGGTGGTGCTTTACCTTCCTATATATCGTCGTAGAGTTGCGGCCTAAGGGGGACACATGAGCGGTGTATTAATGAGATTTAGAGTGATGGCCATTATTGCTGGCGTTTTGTCACTTCTCTTGTGGTTTGGCTACATGCCTGCCAAGTACCTGCTTAAAGATGAATCACTCGTTGATGCAGTGCGCTGGGTGCCCTTAGTGCACGGCTATCTGTATCCAATTTATATTTTAACTGCGATTCAGTTAGCTGCCGTGGCACGATTCCCACTCAAGCGAATGTTCGGATTTATTCTTGCCGGAACACTTCCAGTTGCTTCACTGATTGCGGAGCGTCGTGTTGTTAAGCAGTATTCGTAAACTCATTAAATCTGCTCTCTATCCACTCTATGAGCGGAGACTAGTTCGGGCATTAGATTTTTCGCAGACCCCACATCACGTCGGAGTAATTCTTGATGGCAATCGGCGATGGGCTAAGGCAAATCAACTAGACCCACTCGATGTTGGTGTTTCAAATTCAGCACGTGGTCACCGCGCTGGTGCTGAAAAAATCATTGAGTTTTTAGGCTGGTGCGATGAGGCAGATGTTCGAGTAGTCACTTTGTGGTTGCTCTCAACTGATAACTTTAAGAGATCAGAAGAAGAACTAGAAACGCTGCTCAAAATCATCGGCGAAACTGTTGATGCGCTAGCGGCAACAAAGCGCTGGAATATTAAGGCTGTCGGCGCCCTAGATCTGCTGCCCGACTGGCTTGCTAAAAAACTGAATGATCTCAAGCCATTTCGAAATGATGGTGTTGAAGTAAATGTGGCAATTAGTTATGGCGGACGCCGAGAGATAGTCGATGCGGTTAAAAACTATCTTGCAACGAGTGCCGATCAAGGCAAGAGCCTTAACGATGCAGCAGCTGCGCTCGATGCTGAGGAAATTTCTAAGTATCTCTACACCGCCGGCCAGCCAGATCCGGAGTTAATTATTAGAACATCTGGTGAACAACGACTCGGTGGCTTCTTGTTGTGGCAGAGCGCACTTTCCGAGTACTACTTTTGTGAAGCTTATTGGCCAGACTTTCGTCGTGTCGATTTTTTTCGAGCCCTTAGAGCCTATTCTTTGCGACATAGGAGATTCGGGGGCTAAGGATTGACTGCTAGTAATAAAGGGCGAAAGACATTTGTTCTCGACACCAGCGTTTTACTTGCAGATCCAGGGGCACTGGCCCGCTTTGCCGAACACGAAGTTGTAGTACCTATCGCAGTTATTGGTGAGTTAGAAACTAAGCGCGATCATCCAGAACTCGGATACTTTGCACGCGCAGCACTACGCAGCCTTGATGACATTCGATTGAAATATGGTCGCCTCGACCAAGCAATTCAAATCAATCCTGAAGGCGGAACGCTTTCAGTTGAGTTAAACCACACCGACCTGAGCTCTATGCCACATGGATTTTTACGTGATGGAACAAATGACTCACGAATTCTTGCCATTGCCAAAAACTTAATGTCAGATGGAAAGGACGTCGTATTAGTTACGAAAGATTTACCACTTCGCGTTAAGGCATCCTCAGTTGGCGTTGAAGCCCAAGAGTATTTAGCTGAACTTGTTTCAAGTAGCGGCTGGACCGGAATCGTTGAACTCAGTGTTGGCTCTAATGTCATTGATGATTTATATGCATCAGATTTTGCCGACCACGAAGAGGCGCATTCACTACCTATTCATACAGGGGTCGTACTTCACTCAGATAGAGCGAGCGCCCTGGCTAGAGTCACTTCCGATAAACGCTTGCAATTAGTCCGCGGAGATAGAACAGCTTTTGGTCTGCACGGCAGAAGCGCCGAACAGAGAATCGCACTTGATCTATTGCTGGATCCCGAAATTGGAATTGTTTCAATGGGCGGACGCGCAGGTACCGGAAAATCAGCGCTCGCTTTATGCGCAGGGTTAGAAGCGGTTATGGAAAGACGCGCACACAAAAAGATCATCATCTTCCGTCCTCTTTATCCAGTGGGCGGACAGGAGTTGGGTTACTTGCCCGGCAGTGAGGGCGAAAAAATGTCGCCGTGGGCCCAGGCAGTCTTTGACACCTTGGGCGCTCTAGTTAGCCAACCAGTCATCGATGAAATCATTGATAGAGGATTGATCGAAGTCTTGCCCTTGACCCATATTCGCGGTCGCTCCTTGCATGACTCCTTTGTCATTGTTGATGAAGCGCAATCCCTAGAACGCGGAGTCTTACTGACGGTGCTCTCTCGAATCGGCCAGGGCTCCAGAGTCATCTTGACGCACGACGTTGGCCAGAGAGATAACCTTCGAGTCGGCCGCCACGACGGAGTTGTTGCTGTAGTTGAAACCCTCAAAGGCCATCCGCTCTTTGCCCACGTCACCTTGACGCGATCCGAGCGCTCGGCGATTGCAGCTCTTGTGACTGAAATGCTGGAAGGCCCTATTTCGGGCTAAAGTTTAATCTCACACTCACATTTC
Organism: Candidatus Planktophila sp.; assembly: GCA_044372035.1. Classification (GTDB taxonomy): domain Bacteria; phylum Actinomycetota; class Actinomycetes; order Nanopelagicales; family Nanopelagicaceae; genus Planktophila. The sequence continues at coordinate 3,768 of JBILSQ010000038.1, forward strand.
GGACATATCAGACTTTCCCAGTGCTGACCTGCGCTTTTACTTATCCCCACCTTGAGATTTTTATTTGAATTTGCGACTCACGCACGTATTAAGTTGCTCGACTCACCCCGGCAAGACACTCTAAAGGCATTCCCCTTGGCCCCTTGGCTTAAACCCTGAAACTTTTTAGGGTCCAAATGCCTTGGGCGAAAGCTCAAGATAGGAAAGGAGGGCGCTGACCATGAAGATGCGAAAGATCATCTTGGCTATTTGGTCAACAGTTGCGACCCTTCTTTTTGTAACTAGCGCCCAGCCAACGGCCTACGGCCTGGAATTTCCAACGACAACCCGACTCATTCTTCCTGATGCTCCGGTAGCAAGTGCGCGTTTGGTGGCCGCACCTACAACTGCAAGTGCGGTTGCGGCTTCACTGACATCAGCCCTTGATTCCAGAAGAGCAGTGTTCTCGAGTGAGATCGCCATGGTTTCAGCGATGAGTCTTAACGTTGAATCAGCCCGAACTCCACTGGGCGCCAAGAAATTTACCAAGGCCATGATGGCAGCTGAATACGGCTGGGGCGATGATCAGTACTTATGCCTGAATCGCCTTTGGACAAAAGAGAGTAATTGGAATTACCAAGCACGTAATCCACGCTCTGGTGCCCATGGCATCCCACAAGCACTACCTGCAACAAAGATGGAAAAAATTGGAACTGATTGGCGAACAAATCCTGTTACCCAGATTAAGTGGGGACTTCTTTACGTTTCAGAAAGATATGACACGCCTTGCTCGGCATGGAACAAGTTCCGCCGCAGCAACTTTTACTAAATCGGTTTTTTCCCGATTGTTAGCGGCTTAGACGTTTCAGCAAAGAAATCATTTCCTTTATCGTCAACAACTATAAATGCTGGGAAATCCACTACATCAATTTTCCAAACAGCTTCCATACCTAATTCTTCATAATCCAATACTTCAACTTTTTTGATGCAGTCTTGAGCAAGTCTAGCTGCAGGGCCACCGATGGAACCAAGATAGAAACCACGATGTTCTTTACAGGCATTTGTTACAGCAAGAGAGCGATTACCTTTTGCAAGCATTACAAATGATCCACCGCGTGATTGGAAATACTCAACGTATGAATCCATTCGACCCGCTGTTGTTGGACCAAAAGAACCAGAGGCATAACCCGCAGGTGTTTTCGCAGGGCCTGCGTAATAAACCGCGAAATCCTTTAAGTACGAAGGCATCGGTGCGCCAGCATCCATCGCCTCTTTAATTTTTGCGTGCGCTAAATCGCGTGCAACCACAAGTGTTCCAGTCAAAGAGAGTCGAGTTTTGACTGGATGTTTTGATAACTCGGCACGGATTTTTTCCATAGGTTGATTCAAATCAATGTTAACTACACCTTCTGCAAGATGTTCATCGTGAGTATCTGGCAAGAAGCGAGCTGGGTCGCGCTCCATTTCTTCAATAAAGATGCCCTCTTTAGTGATCTTGGCCTTTGCTTGGCGATCAGCAGAACAAGAGACAGCAATAGCGATAGGCAGTGAAGCACCATGTCGAGGTAATCTCACAACGCGTACGTCATGGCAGAAATACTTTCCACCAAATTGTGCGCCGATTCCAAGGGTACGAGTGAGTTCGAGTACTTCTTTTTCAAGTGCGATATCTCTAAATCCGTGACCAGTTTTAGCATCACCTGATGTTGGTAGTGAATCTAAATAATGTGTACTCGCTAACTTTGCAGTTTTAACTGTGTGTTCAGCACTTGTTCCACCGATAACTATTGCAAGGTGATACGGCGGGCACGCTGCAGTTCCGATTGAACGGAGCTTTTCATCTAGCCAACTCATGAAGCTTGCTGGATTAAGAACAGCCTTTGTCTCTTGATACAAGAAGGATTTATTGGCGCTACCGCCACCTTTTGCAATATAGAGGAAGTTGTATTCATCTGGATGATCGCTGTCAGCAAAGATTTCAATTTGAGCAGGAAGATTGTTTCCGGTGTTTTTCTCTTCCCATGTTGTAACAGGAGCCATTTGGGAATAACGAAGATTCAGTGTTGTGAATGCGTTGTAAATGCCTCGCGAAATAACTTCTTCATCTTTGCTCTGCGTAAAAACATTCTGTCCCTTTTTTGCCATCACAAGAGCGGTTCCGGTGTCTTGGCACATAGGCAAAATTCCGCCAGCAGAAATGTTTGCATTCTTCAAAAGATCCAGTGCCACGAAGCGATCGT
>JBILSQ010000004.1:0-19743 GCA_044372035.1 Candidatus Planktophila sp.
CGTTACTTTACGTCCAAGAGCGGGCTTTGGTGCGCCCTCAACTTTCTTTCGCTTTTTCTGAATCAAATTAAATGCGTAAAGAGATGCACGCAATGGATCTGACATCGTCAAATCTGCAAGCGCTAAATCCTCTGCATCAAATCCACTAGAGCGTGTGGCAGTACGCGCAGCAGCAATTAGTTCGAGTGCGCGTGTTGGTGCTGCAATTTCTGCGCCACCGTATTTCTTCAGTGCGGCGGCACGACCGGTTGCAATTGCGCTATCCCATGCAGGATCGTTGCTGAAATCTTTACGCTCGATTTTTGTCGCTCCACTTAAAACGGATGCTGCAAATGCGACAGATTTTTCTAGGAAATCCGCAGGTTCGTAGACAGCGTCAACAACTCCGAGTGAAAGCGCATCTTTAGCCTTCATCATCTGGTTGTTATTGAGTGCATTGAGCATGATCACTTGAACGGCTTTTTCTGGACCAATCAATTGTGGAAGCAGTGTTGCACCGCCCCATCCAGGAACAAGGCCGAGGAAAACTTCAGGAAGACCAGTAAATGCAGTGGAGGAAAGAGTTCTGTAATTGCAGTGGAGCCCAACTTCTAATCCACCACCTAGTGCTAGACCGTTAATGAATGCGAATGTTGGAATATCAATCTCGCCCAATCGACGAAAAACATCGTGACCAAATTTTCCGATGGCAAGAGATTGTTCGCGCTTATTTAGAAACGCCAGAGCAGAGAGATCTGCGCCAGCTGCAAAGATAAATGGTTTTCCAGTAATCGCAATTGCAGCAGGCCCACTTGCGACAGCTGCAGTAATTGCATCGTTGAGAGCTGCTAAGGATTGTGCACCAAAAGTGTTTGGACGCGTGTGGTCTAAACCGTTATCTAAAGTTATAAGCGCCAACGTGCCTTTAAATCCAAATGGAGTGAGGTCAACAGGTCGCAGAATTGCTTGTGTCAGAACTTCTTCTGGAGCGCCTTCGGGAAGTGCTAGATCTGCAGGAGTGCTCATTATTTCGCGCCCTTCGTAAAGTGTGGGTTTTCCCAAATGATTGTGCCGCCCATGCCAAGTCCAATACACATGGTTGTGATTCCGTAACGAACTTCTGGATGTTCTTCAAAGCTACGAGCTAAGTTAAGAGCTAGACGAACGCCAGATGAAGCAAGTGGATGTCCAACAGCAATTGCTCCGCCTACTGGGTTTACACGAGGGTCGTCATCTGCAATTCCAAAGTGGTCAAGGAATGCAAGCACCTGAACTGCGAATGCTTCATTGACTTCAAATAAACCAATATCTGCAATTGTTAAACCAGCTTTTTTGAGCGCCTTTTCAGTTGCAGGAACAGGACCGTATCCCATTACTTCTGGTTCGACACCTGCGAATGCAAAAGTTACTAGACGAGCTTTAATCGATAACCCTTTTTCCTTTGCAAAATCTTCACTGGCAAGTAGTGAAACCGTTGCACCATCGTTAAGACCTGCTGCATTTCCGGCAGTTACGCGACCTGCAGGACGAAAAGGTGTTTTGAGTGCGGCAAGAGCTTCCATGGTTGTGCCAGGACGTGGTGGTTCATCAACTGTTGCAATTCCCCAACCAAGTTCGGCACTTCTGGTAGCTGTTGGAATTAGATCTTTTTGAATTGTTCCTGCCGCATAAGCTTTGGCAGTTTTCTCCTGCGAACCCAGTGCGTATCTATCTGCACGTTCTTTGGTAATTGCAGGGAAGCGATCGTGTAAACGCTCAGCTGTGTTTCCCATAGCAAGTGCGTCTTGCTCAACAATTTTTTCCGCAAGATAGCGTGGATTTGGATCTATGCCTTCACCCATTGGGTGGTTTCCCATATGTTCAACGCCGCCTGCGATTCCAACATCGTATGCGCCCATTGCAATGGACCCAGCAATAGTTGTCATTGCAGTAAGTGCACCTGCGCACCAACGATCAATTGAGTATCCAGGCACTGAGTTTGGTAATCCAGCGAGCAGAGTTGCACTTCGACCAATATTCATTCCTTGGTCACCGCTTTGTGTTGCAGCTGCAATTGCAACGTCATCGATGTCTGTCGGTGCGATTTTTGGATTGCGTTCAAGAAGTCCTCGCATTGCGCGAACGATCAAATCATCTGCTCGCGTGCCAGCATATAAACTGCCAGCTTTTCCAAATGGAGTACGTACCGCATCAACTAAAACCACTGATCGTGACATCTAAGACTTCTCTCTATGAGCTCCTGTTAAAGGTGCTCATAGGTTACTCGTGAGTAGTGGAAAAACAAAAGGTAGAGCGCACTGGCCGCTTTGCTCAATCAATCTGCAATGGGCTCTGGTGTTTCTGCTGTTTCAGGAACAGGCACTTCTCGTGGCTCCAACTCGATGAGAGCAGCGGCAACTGATGGTGCAACCAATTGAACTTGCCACGGCCTGGCACCAAGTTTTGCCATCGCCTCTGAAACTGCCTGCACATCGATGGCTGTCGTACTTGCAGCAGGAGGGGTCCAACATATGCGGCGAATAATTTCGGGAGAAATTAAGTTTTCAGTCGGAATGGATAACTCTTGCGCAATTGTTTCAACAGCAAATCTGGCGTGAGTAAGAGGTGCGTATTTTTCTGGAAACCTTTCGCGCCACAATTTAATGGGCGGCAGAGTGTCCGCACCAGATTTCATTGGTGGCCATTGATCCTCTGGTGTGTTCAAAGCTGCATCAATAGCAGATAACCAAATGGGCAAGTTTTCAAGCCATCGTGCTCGCATGCCTATTGGGCGAAGTGCCTTTTCTGCTTCCTTTTTATTTGTAGGTTTGTGAATTGCAAATTCGATGATTGCAGCATCATTGAGTAATTTGCCACTTGAAACATCATTGGCTTGTGCAATTTCATCTCGTGCAATCCAGAGATTCTTAATTATTGCCAGCTGGTCACGTTTCTTGATCTTGTGCATACCTGACGTTCTGCGCCATGGATCGATGCGTGGGGGAGCAGGAGGAGCTAACAAGATTGAAGCAAATTCCTGTTCTGCCCAACTTAACTTATTTGCACTAGCAAGCAATTGATAAATCTTCTCGCGAAGTGAAATCAACAATTCAACGTCTAAAGCTGCATAGTTCAGCCAGTCAGCAGGTAACGGGCGAGTAGACCAATCAACTGCAGAGTGTTCTTTTGCTAGAGAAACACCCATAAGAGATTCGAGTAATGGTCCTAAACCCACTCTTGGTAAACCCGCAATACGTCCACCTAACTCAGTGTCAAATAATTTCGTTGGATTGATTCCGATTTCACGCAAACACGGCAAGTCTTGAGTACTAGCGTGCAATATGACTTCATCTGTGTTGAGTAGATCATTGAGCTTAGAAAAGAGCACATGCCCTGGGCCAAAAGGTATGGGATCAATTAAGTGCAAACCGCCATCGGCTCTCTTGATCTGAATGAGATAGGCACGTGAACTGTATTTGTATCCGGAAGCACGTTCAGCATCAACTGCAAATGGACCAGTGCCTTTTTCTAAACTCTGTAAAGCAGAATAAAACTTCTCTTCTGTATCAACAACATCTGGAACACCATGAGCCGGGGCCAATAAAGGTACTGCGGCGGGTGCATCTGGTGTTGATTCGCTCATTCTTTATCTACGTTTAGCAGATGTAATTGCAGAGACGCCTTCAGGAATTGGTGGCAAACCTGCAACCTCTGAAATTAAATTGCACCAACCTTCGATGTGTCTAATCAAATCGTTTGGATTATCAACAATTGGACTCCAGGAAGCACGGATTTCCATTTCCGATTCGTCGTTGCGTGGAGAAAGCTTTCCAAAGGATGCACTTGAAACGCGCGTAACAGTTCCGCTGGGCGCATTGAATTCGCATCCAGCATTCGTAATGGATTCAAGAAACCAGCTCCAACCTACTTCAGGAAGTAGTGGATCTTCTTGCATCACAGGATCAACATCAGCGCGCACAAACGTAACGCAGCGAAATTCGCCTTCCCATGTGTCTTGTCCGCCAGGTTCGTGCAATAGAACAAAACGTCCTGATGCAACTTCATCTTCTGCATCGCCGAATAATCCATTACTCACATCAGCTGTAAAGGCAAAGGAGTAGGTAGCTAATTTTTGAGGAGCAGGAACTTCTTCAAGAATGATTTCGGGGCGTGGAGTTATTGATCGAAGATGATCAATTAATTTATCAAAGGCAAATGAATCCACTGGCTAACTCTAAATCTCATACACCCACTTACGTGGGAGGCAGGGCTGTACCCTTGGAAGATGGGTTCAGTATTGGCACTCTTATCTAGCACGCTGTGGGGCGCAGCTGATTTTTTCGGTGGCAAGTTAAGTAAGAAGTACTCACCATTTCTCGTACTTAGTATGACTCAAGCAATTGGTTTGTTATTTGGAATTACATTGGTGTTATTAAGTGGAGAGCTCTTTGGTTCAAATCCTCCTCAAGCTTTTGGCGATGGTGGTTATTTTGTTCCAGGTGCAATCGCGGGAGTAATGGGTTACCTCGGATTGATTTGTTTATACGCTGGGTTATCGACAGGACGCATGGGAGTTGTATCTCCAATTAGTGCGTTAAGTGGCGTCATTCCATTAACTGTTGCACTCGTAGCAGGAGAAGTTTTAACGCGCGGACAAGCAATCGGTGTTGTTCTCGCATTAGCCGGAGCTTTTTGTGCAAGTGGTCCAGAGTTGTCGCAAGGTTTGTCCCCCAAGCCTCTTTTCTTGGCATTGGGAGCAGCGGCAGGATTTGGAACTGCACTGACATTTATGACGATTGGTTCTGAGTCCAGTGCATTAATGACAATGGTAATGATGAGAGCCACCACGTTGTTTATAACTATTGGATTAATTCTTAGATACAGAACTATCGGTAAGTTTGAAAAAGCAGAAGTGCCAGTTTTAATATTTATCGGCGTTGCAGACTTTTTAGCAAACCTCCTGCTTGGGGCAGCAACTAATTTCGGGTTGGTTTCATTAGTGATGGTTCTTGGATCAATCTATCCAGTTGTGACAGCGCTTCTTGCATTTAAATTCCTCAATGAGCGTTTGCACCGCGTTCAGTACATAGGAATTTTTCTGGCAGTCTCCGGTGTTGGCCTTATTGCTGCGGCTTAAATGTTGCGGTATAGAAAGTAGTGTCTTCAATAACATTTTTGGTTACATTGTTTGCAATCTTTAAGTATTTCTCGAATTCAAAAATGTCAGTACCGCCGCTTGCTTTGGTGATGCTTAATTCAAGGCAATCAATTGCATTGCGATCAAGTAAGTAAGTGATGAAAGCGGCGCCACCTTCAATAAGAATGTTCTGACCAAATTCGTTACGTGCTTTTTCAATACCTTCACATGGTTCGATATTCCATACGTGCGCCGCTGGCAGATTCGGGTGACTTTGGCGTGAAATGACTACCAGGGGGACTGGTGTTCTGGCATACGGCTCATTGCGAGCTGTATTTCCGCCAATAATTATGCAGTCAGCTTTACGGCGGCGTGCCAGGAAGAGACCCTTATCTGTTGGTGAAGTTATCCCTGCAGAGGAGCCAGCTATTGCCGTTGCGCCATCGTGGCCAGCAACGATTGTCGCAGTAACGCTCATCTGTATTGATTCCTTTGGCGCGATTAATGTCAGTCCCTATCTCTATCGTAAACCTCATGATCATTGACTGCGATACATGCGTTAAGAAAAACATTGATTGTTCAGAGTGCGTCGTCTCCTTCTTTATCGGCGCACCTGAAAAAGCCGAAATATCACCTGGCATGCACTCAGCTATTTCATTGCTTGCATCTCGCAAGATCAGCAAGGAGCTCAAGTTCGAACCAGAGCAACAGGGTCTGCAAACGGGTTCGTAAGCCACAAATTCGGCATTCTTTGGTATTTCTCAGGCTCATTTACGCGCCTGGAGTTGAGACAGACTCTTCTGACAGGTTAACCTCGTAACCATGCATTTGATGAGCAAGCGTGCTGCCGCGAGTTTATTTCTCAGCGCAGCCATGATTGCGACACTTTTGTCTGCTCCAGCGGCGAAGGCAGCTCCGACGTTAGCTGAAGTGCAGGCAAAGGTTCGCATACTTGAAGAGGATGCAACAGCAGCTGCAGAGGGTGCCCAGGAAGCAAAAGTAAAGTTAGAGTCCTTAACAAAAACCCTGACAGGAATTAAGCAAAAAGCAGCAGTTCAGGGACAAAATGTTTCCGAGCTCTCAAAATCACTTGGCACGATTGCTATTGACCAGTATAAAAATGGTGGATTAAGTCAGAGTCTCGAACTCCTTTTTTCATCTGACCCAACGCTCTATTTATCGGCTGCAGGCTCACTCGATGCACTTACGCGTCGTAAATCAATTCAACTCAACAAGTTTGAAGCCGCAGAACAAAGACTTAATGCAACAACACTGACTGTTGCAGACAAAGTGGCTCTGATTGCTGCGACGCAGAAAAAGTATCAAGCGCAAGCTCGCCTAGCTCAATCTAAGTTAGCTGAAGCTGAAAAATTGTTGGCACAACTGAAAAAAGAAGATAGAGAACGTTTAGCTCGATTGGCCGAAGAACAAGAAAATGCTGACCAAGCATCCTCTATTGAAGCGGCTAAGAAAGCACAAGGAGTTTCAGGGCGCGCAGGTACTGCTCTTAAGTACGCTCTTAAGCAAATCGGTGATCGCTACGTTTTTGGAGCAGATGGACTCACAACTTGGGATTGTTCCGGACTAACAATGAGGGCATTTCAAAGTGCAGGAGTTTCTCTGCCTCACTCCTCTGCAGCACAATTTAGATACGGTAAATCGGTATCGCGTTCAAACCTGAGAGCAGGAGACTTAGTATTTTTTGGGTCGCCAATATCTCACGTAGGAATCTATTTGGGCGGAAACAAAATGGTTCATGCGCCTCGTACGGGTTCGCGAGTAAAGGTTGCGACTATGGATATGGGACGTAAGAAATTTAGAGGTGGAAAACGTTTATAAGAACATTCTCGTCATAACAAATGACTTCGGACCGCGTACAGGCGGCATTGAAACTTTTGTTATGGGTTTACTTGAGAGAATAGTCGATCACAAAGTTGTTGTTTTTACTTCTCAACAGGGCGATACGTCCGAATACGACCAACAGTGGTTCAAAAAATTTGGCGTGCAAGTGATTCGAGATCGCAGCAAAATTCTGCTTCCTTCACTGCGTGTAGCTAAGAGAGCAAAAGAAATTGCTCAAATGCACAACATTGAGGTTGTCGTTTTTGGTGCAGCAGCACCACTTGCGTTGATGGCACCGAAGTTACGCAAGGCAGGTGTTAAGAAAATTATCGCCTTAACACACGGCCACGAAGTTTGGTGGGCAAGAATTTTCCCATTTAATTTAGCGATGAAACGAATCGGAAATAGCGTGGATCACCTTACGTATTTAGGTGAGTTTACTCGACAAGCTATCTCGCGATCGTTATCACAAAAGAGTATTGATTCAATGGTGAAAATTGCACCGGGAATTGATACGTTCCATTTCAGCCCACAAGCAGATGCAACTCAGAGACGCACTGAATTGGGTTTGGAGAGTAAGAAAATCATTATTAGTGTTGGGCGTTTAGTGCACCGAAAAGGTCAGGACAAGTTGATTCAAGCTTTTCCTACCATTGTGCGGGAAATTCCAAATGCACATCTACTGATAGTAGGAGAGGGCCCATATCGAGCACACTTGGAAAAATTAGTTGAAAAGCTATCTTTGAAAGCGAATGTGACTTTTGTAGGAAGAATTTTCTACAATAATTTACCGAGTTATCTATCAGCCTCTGATGTTTTTGTTATGCCATCTCGATCTCGATTTTTTGGATTAGAAGTTGAAGGCCTGGGCATTGTTTATCTAGAAGCAAGTGCGTGTGCAATTCCTGTAGTTGCCGGTGTTTCCGGAGGTGCACCTGATGCGGTTCAAGAAGGAATAACTGGGTTGTGTGTCGATGGAACTAATATTGGACAGATCGCTGAAGCAGTAATTCATATCTGCAGCGACTCCAAAAGAGCGACAAAGATGGGTTTAGCTGGCCGCAATTGGGTAATCGAACAATGGCAATGGGAAATTTGGTCTAAGCAATTTAACTCTCTTCTAATGAGATAGCAGCCCATGTTTCTTGGCCTCAATGATTGCCTGGATTCTATTTTTGGAATCTAATTTTCTGTAAATTGAAGCAAGATGTGTTTTGACTGTGGCTTGAGTGATGAACAGATCTAAACCAATCTGATTTGAACTGAGTCCATCGGAGAGTTTCTCAAGTACTTGGATTTCTCGGACTGTTAAAGCGTTTGCCAGTGCATCTTTTTTCAATATTCGAGGAATTCCCTGGGCACTAAATGACAGTGGCGCCCTATACGAGTGCTCAATAGCAGCTATTACATCGGCTAAAGCTGCACTCTTTTCTACAAAAGCGCTTGCTCCAGATTTCATTACTGTCAGCAAATAATCTTGTGCAGAATTCAAAGTAAGAACCACTATTCCTATTCGATTTGATACAGAACGTGCCCACGAGACAATTTCTAATCCATTTCCATCAGGTAATGAGAGATCAACGACAATAACTTGCGGATTAGTGTGTGCTATTTGTGCACGTGCTTCTGCAATTGTGCTGGCTTCACCAATGCACGTATGTCCTGCACGAGATAGCGCAACTTTGATTCCTGCTCTGACGCTTTCGTGATCATCCACAATCAAAACAGTCAGAGGTTGGTTCATGAAAGAATTGCGATTGAAAAAGTAATTCCGGCAGGGGTATTGGTCATCACCAATTCGCCACCTATTGAAGAAGAGCGCTCTTGGATTCCGTGAAGTCCAAGGCCAAAAGTTGTCGAAGGGTTCATTCCACTTCCATCATCGCTGTAGGTGTAATTGACTCCAGTCTCACTCTTTTCGATGTGTATCTCTATAACGCTAGCCCCAGAGTGCTTAACAGTGTTCCGCAAAAGTTCCCGAGAAATTGCCAACAATTCATGCTGGACTTGATCTGATAACGCACAATCTTTCTCCGAGATTTTTAACTCAATGGAGGAGTGCATCTCGCCCAATAAGGCTTGTAAAGATTGTTCTAGTGAGGTTAAGTCTGCTGCGCGTAAATTGAATATTTCAGCACGCACGCTGTCGATGATGGTGGATACTTTGAAAAGAATATTTCGTATCTCAATTCGGGTATTGCCGGGGGTGTCAGGAGCGGCCAACAAAAGATCTAGCGCGTACGAAAGCGCAACAAGATCTTGAGCGATACCGTCATGTAACTCTTGAGCGATTTTAATTCGCTCGGAGTGCGTCAATTAATCAGCAAAGAGAGCAGCAATTTCTGCTGCGAATTCTTTTCCAATCACGTGGCGCTTCAATGAGAGTTTGGCTGTTAGTTGTCCTCCAGCAATAGTGAAATCTGTAGGCAAAATTGTGAACTTGCGAATGGATTCTGCGCGACTTACTGCTTTATTCGCTTCATCAACTGCACTTTGAATAACAGAGATAAGTGCTGGGTCATTCGTTAAGTCTGCTAACGAAGCGCCCTCCTTCTTATTGGCTGTGACCCATGTTTTCAGTGCGTCCTGATCGATAGTGATCAACGATGCAATAAATGGTTGGTTGTCTCCAACGACCATACATTGGCTAATGAGTGGATGTGCGCGCAAACGATCTTCCAGAACCGCAGGCGCAACATTCTTTCCACCTGCTGTAACAATGAGTTCTTTCTTGCGGCCTACGATGTAAAGGAATCCTTCATCATCTAACTTGCCAAGGTCGCCAGAGTGGAACCATCGATCTCCTGAGAAAACTTCCGCGTTCGCAGCGTCGTTCTTCCAGTAACCCTGCATAACAATCGGACCTTGGATGAGAACTTCTCCATCCTCGGCGATTTTGATTGTTGTTCCAGGAATCGGTAGCCCAACAGAACCAACTTTAATTCTCTTTGAAAGATTAAGGGTTGCACCTGCTGTTGTTTCAGTAAGTCCATATCCTTCAAGAATTGTGATTCCAGCACCGCGATAAAAATGTCCTAGGCGTTCGCCAAGAGGTGCTCCACCGGAAATCGCAGCCTCAACACGACCACCTAAACCGTGACGAATTTTCGAAAACACCAACTTGTCGAAGAGTCCATGTTTGAATTTCAGCATCGGCGAAATTTTTCCGCTTTCAATTCCTTTGCTGTACTCAATTGCAATTTCAGCAGCTTTTCTAAAGATTTTTCCTTTTCCAGCAGCGTCAGCTTTTGCTTCCGCACCGTTGTAAACCTTTTCAAAAATACGTGGAACAGCAAGTACGAAGGTTGGTTTAAAAGATGCAAGATCAAGTGGCAAACGACCAACAGGGTCACTGCAATGAGCTAAGTGCAATCCTGCAGCTACTGAACCAATCTGAACCATGCGACCAAATACGTGAGCCACAGGCAAGAAGAGAAGTGTTGAGCCTCCAGGCTTGAGGAAGAGCTCGCTGGCTGCCTGCACAACGTTTCCACACTCAGACAAGAAGTTAGCGTGCGTTAATTGAACACCCTTAGGCTTTCCAGTTGTTCCAGAGGTGTAAATAAGAGTTGCTAGCGTTTCAGGCAACAGAGCACTTCTACGTTTTTCAATCTCTTCATCGCTAATCGATGAACCGTCATAAGCAAGCGTTGCCAAGACATTTTCTGTCATTGTCCACATTTTCTTTGTGTGGGCAGGCTGCACTGTTTTCACGAGATCACGTAAAGCAGGAGTTTCTACGATAATTGCAACAGAACCTGAATCGTTGAGAATCCAATCAATTTGCTCTGCAGATGATGTGTCATAAATTGGAACTACGCATCCGCCGGCGTACCAGACTGCAAAATCAAGAATGGTCCACTCATAGCGTGTGCGAGACATGATTGCGACACGATCGCCAATATTTACTCCGGCTGCAATTAATCCTTTAGCAGTTGCCTTTACTTCTGCTTCAAACTCTTTTGCAGTCACGCTCTGCCAACCATCGCCGAGTGGGCGTGAAAGCATTATGCGTTCTGGTTCAAACCATGCGCGCTCTGAAACAAGATTTGTGAGGTTTCCAGCGCTGGCTGTAGGGACTATGGCGGGGACTGAGATCTGATTCATGGGGAGAACGCTAGCGCCAGAGCAGCAGTTGCGAAAGTGGGAATACTTAAGAGTAACCTGTGCCTATGAGCGAATTAAGCACGTCAACGATTTCAATAGATGCCCCCCTCGAGAGCGTTCGAGCAATCCTCTTCGATTTGGCGGGGTATCCATCCTGGTCAACTGCCATCAAGAGCGCCGAAGTTAAGCAAAGCGATGATCAGGGGCGCGCAACTTCTGTAAAGGTTTCAATCGATGCCGGCATGATGAAGGACCGAGTGCTCCTAAACTACGACTGGAGCCAAGCACCAGAGCGTCTTGAGTTCTCACTCGAAGAAGCTGATTTGTTAACAGCTATGAATGGCGCGTACATCACTAAGGCAATTGATGCAGACACCACATCGGTTACGTACGAACTTGGAGTTGAAGTATCTCTGCCGATTCCTTCGATGATGCGTACAAAAGCAGAGAAGGCAACAATCGATCAAGCGCTCGCACAATTAAAAGCTCACGCAGAGGAATAATTCACAGCTGCACTCCGTCATCTCGATCATTGTCGTGACGTAGCCAGCGTTTAATTGCAATCCGTGCACTTATAAGAAATTTTCGAACTCCGGGCCACGATGGATTTGGTTCTTGAAAGTGATTCTCATCCAGCGCTTCACTTTTTTCTAAATCATCTAGATAAGTATTTGGAGTTGATTGGTCCAGTGATAACCCAGCAACCATAGATTCAAACTCAGAGTTGATGAGATCCATCTCATCATCGCTTGGATCCTTCGGTGCAGAGGTATCGCTCACGCTCAAATAGTGGCACAAGGGCGCTCATCCACTAAATTAAGAGCCTGGGTTTTGCGCAAGTAAATTCATAGTCAGGAGGTGCGAGGATGAATGTGAATAATCTGCCATACGGCGTACTCCGCGCATTCTTGACACCATTTTTAATGTTGGCATTTCGCCCAAAAGTTAAGGGCTTACGTAACGTTCCTGCTACCGGACCAGTAATCATTGCTAGTAATCATTTATCTTTTAGCGACTCAATATTTATGCCTTTAGTTGTACCGCGTAAAGTTACTTTTCTTGCAAAGTCAGAATATTTCACATCTCCAGGGCCTAAAGGCTTGTTGAAGAAACTTACGTTCATAGCGTTAGGACAAGTACCCGTAGATCGATCCGGTGGTCGACGAAGTGAAGCTGCTCTGATTACTGGCTTACAAGTATTGGCACAGGGGGAGTGTCTTGGAATTTATCCTGAAGGCACTCGTTCTCCTGATGGGCGCTTATATAAAGGCAGATCTGGAATTGCTCGTTTAGCTATTGAGTCCGGTGCTCCAGTAATTCCCGTCGCAATGTTTAATACAGAAAAAATTCAGCCAACAGGCACAGTTATTCCCAAGATCATGCGAGTCAAGATGATCTTCGGTGAGCCAATGTTCTTTGGTGGCGACTCATCTGACTTGCTCTATCTTCGTGATGTGACTGATCAAATCATGAAAAAAATTCAAGAGATGTCTGGTCAGGAATACGTTGATATTTATGCAACCCGCAGAAAAGATGGACTTAAAGAAGAGTCTGAAGATTAATTCGTAAGTTCGGAACGCTGTACAAGGTAATTACACGTTGGACATTTCGGTCCCGCATCTGGAAAGTCACCTTCTAAAACGTTAATCAAATCTTCAATCAGCGCCATGAATTGAGATTCATTACGTTCAACTGGCAAGTAATGTTGAGCAGCAAAAAAACCTTGTTTCTCTTTGATATCAAAAGCTGCATTCGGATTCCATACGAGCAATCCCATCGTTGCAACACTGACGGGCACTCCTTGTAGTGGGTTTTCAAGTGAGTGTGCGTAGGCTTCTAGTTGGGGAGCATAAAATTCGCCATTATCGCGCGAGCTATCAGAAACTTTGCAATCAATGAGTGCAACGGTTCCATCTTCATTGGATGCGACTAAGTCATATTTGCCACGAATGTGCCATCTAGTTTCGAAACCATTAATTTTCATTGGTTTGCTCTTTACCCAGCCGCCCCATTGCGTAACTTTTCCTGGGCGAAGTGATGGGTCCAAATCTTGCATCGATGCGCCGCGAAAGTGTTTTTCTTGTAAATCCGCCAAAGTACCGACCAAGGGAAATGCTCCGGGCATCGTTACTTTGAACCAGTATTTAATCCATAAACATCTTTTGCATGTAGACAAGCCAAATGTGAGATCAGAGGGGGAGATAAATTCGGTTGCAGGAGCTGCTGGCTTTTTCATGAATGTATCTTCTCTCTAAGCACTGACAATTGCAGAGATTAGAACTGAAATTCCAAGAATAATCATCACAATTCCGCCGCTCGCGCGTAGTTTCTCTAATCGCTTTGCATCAGTTGCTAGCCAATTACGCGCAGTTCCGGCCAATAAACCCCATGTTCCATCTGAGAAAAATGCCAAAATTGAAAATATTGCTCCAAGGAGAATTAACTGAAGCGCAACGCTTCCTTTTTCGCGATCCACAAATTGTGGCAACACAGCAGCATAGAAAACTAACCCTTTTGGATTAAGCGCTCCCACCCAGAATCCATCGCGCATAGAACGCGCAATACCTGGTGCGAAGTCTCCTTGGTTGCGCATATCTTCGGCATGAACTCTTCGTTGGCGAATTGCATCAACACCTAAATACATGAGATACAAACCGCCACCCCATTGAATTGCGGCGTATGCAAGATCTGATCTTTGAAGGATTGGACCTAGTCCGATTGCCACCAGTGTTGATAGCGCGAATGCGCCCGTGACATTTCCTGCAACTGTAAACACTGCAGTTTTGCGGCCCCATGCAATAGCTCGGGCAATAACAAATAAAACACTTGGACCTGGCGCCAAGATGATAACCATCGCGGCCACGATGTATTCAGGTAGCCGCGATGGAATCACCATAGCTTTATCTTACTTACTTGCGTGAGTCGGAGAGTGCAGTTAACACACGGTGACCAACAACTGCAACCAAGGTTGCGTTGATGATTCCGTTGAATGTGTAATCACCTTGAGTCCAAGAGATATCTGCAATACCGATGATCAGAGCAGAACCTGCGATCAAGAGATTAGTTGAGTTAGAGAAATCAACTCGACTATCAATCCAGATGCGCGCGCCCAATACGCCAATCATTCCGAATAGAGCAACTCCAACACCACCGAGAGCGCCAACTGGTGTTGCACTCAGTACTGCACCAAATTTTGGTGACAGCGATAGCAGGATTGCGCCAACGCCTGCAATCCAATATGCAGCTGTTGAATAAACACGTGTTGCTGCCATAACGCCAATGTTTTCAGCATATGTAGTTGTACCTGAACCACCACCTGCACCAGCAAGTGTTGTTGCAAGGCCATCTGCCATGAGCGCATTACCCATTTGGTCATCTAGGTTTTTGCCAGTCATTGCTGACACTGACTTAACGTGTCCGACATTTTCTGCAATCAAAACCAAAACAACTGGCAAGAAGAGAACGATTGCTTTTGAATCAAATGTTGGTGTTGTAAATGATGGTAGAGCAACCCAAGAAGCAGAGCTGATCGCATCTGTTTTTACATCGCCCATAATGAGAGCAACCACGTAGCCAATGATGAGGCCAACAAAGATGCTGATGCGATTGAGGAATCCGCGGGAAACAGCAGAGACAATACCGATTGATGCCAGCGTAATAATCGCAACCATTGGTCCTGCTACGAAGTTATTCTTTGCCGCACCTGCCAAGTTAAGTCCTATCACCATAACAATTGTTCCTGTTACAACAGGAGGCAAGAGCCAGTTAATCCAACCAATTCCTGCTTGGCGAACAATTAATCCAACAGCTGCAAGGATCACACCTGTTACCACTACGCCACCTAATGCCGCACTCATACCGCCGCCAGATTGCGCTGCTGCGATTGGTGCCAAGAAAGCAAAGGATGAACCTAGGTAGCTTGGAACTTTATTCTGCGTGATGATCAGGAATAGAAGTGTTCCGATTCCAGAGAAGAGCAGAGTTGTCGTTGGTGGGAAACCAGTGATTATCGGGACGAGGAATGTTGCACCGAACATTGCAGCAATGTGCTGTACGCCAACGCCGATAGTGCGAGGCCAAGTCAGGCGTTCATCTGTGGAGACGACATCTCCGTGTGCAATGTTTTTTCCATTGCCATGCAGTTTCCATGAGAGCAGGGACATAGAGTTCCTTCCATAATCGGGCGGATTAATCGCCCTTAAGAGGCGGGGAAGGCCGTCCACAAGGGTAGAACCGGCCCCCCTTGCACCCAGACCTCCGCCACGCCGAATGAGACGCGAGATAGCGAGGCGAGTTGCCTCCCTCGGGAGTATCGGGTTAACTAGCGCTTCGTTATATCGAATCGATATAAGTTTCGATACTTTGATCAACGCAAGACCGAGGGGAGAAGAAGATATGCGCTCGCGCAGTGAATCTCTTGAATTCGCCCTCCTTGGACTTCTATCTCAGAGCCCTCTGCATGGGTATGAATTGCGCAAGCGAATGAGCGCCATCTTTGGTCCATTTCGCGCACTATCTTTTTCAGTTCTGTATCCGCAATTGCGTCGAATGATGGAAGCAGGATTAATCGATGCATCCGAAGCCGATACTTCAAGGCGCTCGCGCATTGTTTATGTGATCACAACAAAAGGAAAGAAGCGTTTTGAAACTCTGGCAGAAACAGTAAGTCCAGATACATGGGAAGACGAAGGTTTTGAAATTCGTTTTGCATTCTTTGGTCCAACTTCGACAAAGAACCGCGTTCGGATTTTAGAAGGCCGACACCGTCGGTTGAAAGAGAAAGCAGAGATTCTGCGTGGAGAGCTCGAAAAATCTCCGGTGGGAATCGATAAGTATCTCGAAGAGTGGCGTCGTCACTCTTTGGAATCAGCACAGCGAGAAATCGACTGGCTGGAAGACATGATCAAAACCGAGAGGAAATAGAGTGAAAATAACAACCGGTAAAGGCGATATCCGAGTTGCAATCGTTGGCGTTGGAAACTGCGCTAACTCTCTAGTTCAAGGCGTGACCTATTACAAGGATGCTGCCCGCGACCAAGAGATTCCTGGACTAATGCACGCTGTTGTTGGGGGATACCACATCAACAACGTGAAGTTCGTTGCAGCTTTTGACGTTGATAAGAAAAAAGTTGGTCTCGATATGGCAGATGCCATCTGGGCCAGCGAAAACAACACCATCAAGTTTGCGAACGTTGATAAGACTGGCGTTGAAGTACTACGAGGCGTAACTCATGACGGCCTTGGTCGTTATTACCGCGAAACAATCGAAGAATCTTCAGCTGCACCTGTAGACGTTGTTGCAGTGCTTAAAGAAGAGCAAGTAGATGTTCTGATTTGCTACCTACCTGTGGGTTCAGAAGTTGCCGCTAAGTTCTATGCGCAGTGCGCAATCGACGCGGGATGCGCATTTGTTAATGCTCTTCCGGTCTTTATTGCATCTGATCCAGTGTGGGAGAAAAAGTTTGCGAACGCAGGTTTGCCAATCGTTGGTGATGACATTAAGAGCCAAGTCGGAGCAACAATTACCCACCGAATCATGGCTAAGTTATTCCAGGATCGCGGCGTACACCTTGATCGCACCTACCAATTAAATGTTGGCGGAAACATGGATTTCAAGAACATGCTCGAGCGTGATCGCCTTGAATCCAAAAAGATTTCAAAGACAAATTCTGTTACATCTCAGTTAAACCACGACCTCGGAGAAAAGAATGTCCACATCGGACCTTCTGATTACATTCCTTGGCTAGATGATCGCAAATGGGCCTACGTTCGCCTCGAAGGCCGCGCGTTCGGAGATGTGCCACTAAATCTTGAATACAAGCTTGAAGTATGGGATTCCCCAAACTCAGCCGGTGTAATTATTGATGCGCTTCGCTGCGCAAAGATTGGTCTTGATCGCAAGATTGGTGGAGCGTTGCTCTCACCATCTAGCTATTTCATGAAAACTCCACCAACTCAATACACAGATGAACAAGCTCATGTAAAAACTGAAGATTTTATTTCAGGAAAGATTGAGCGCTAAATACTAAAACTCTCGGTATAGGAAAAACCCCCCTGACAATAGTCAAGGGGGGTTTTTACTTCCCTCACGGAGAGTTGAGGGTCAAATCGTCGCCTCTTCAGGAGTGCGACGAATATGCACTATTCCCGCGATAGATAGAAGAAGAAGCAAGATGCCTCCGGCTAGTGAAGCAAGTGCTGCAATAGCTGCAATGTTTCCAAGAGTTCCGAATGCGTATGCTTCTAATAAAAGTCCACGCAATGTGTTACCCATGAATAAGGTTTGACGGAGTTCGCCAAGTTTTCCAATTTCTTCTGGACTAGCTTTTCCACCTTTAGCAGCCCCTAGGTACATTCCAGAAACTTCAGAATAAGTTGATTCTCTGCCTATGCCAGCTTTTGATGCGCCCTTCATGTGCTCCCAGATATAAAGATCTGAATAGTCTCGTGCCATTTCACCGGTGGTTACTTGCATGCCTGCCCATTTACTAAGTTGATCTTTTGTAGATGGTGGCATTGCGTCCGCAGCTGGAAATGAAATGTTTTGATTTTCTAGTTGGCTCTTTACTGAGTCTTGCGCAAATGTTGCGCCCCAGTTAAGTAATCCAGCCAGTACGAGCAAGAAGGCTGATAGTCCGAATCCTACGAAAGTGACAATTTTGTCAAAGGTTTTACGTCTCATTTTTGTTCTCTCCCATTTTTAATTGTTATGTAGTCATTTCAACTTCTAACTACATGACAAGTAAAGACCTAAGGAGATAGTTGATATAGACAATGTTCTGGGGCTGGCACTCTGGTACTTGTGAAGTGAGTTACTAATTAATCATGTCGATGACAAATTGATTTGCCGTTTGCATCTATTTCGAAGTGCTGGCACTCAACCTTTAGTTTGTCGAATGCATTGTCACCGTAGTGCGTGCGAAATGCCAGTGCCAGGAGTACGCGTGTATTTGTATCTCCGTCAGCTTTAATTGAAAAGGCTTTGGCCGAACGCGAGACAGTATTTTCAACAACTTTTTCGGTGTGTGAAGTGCCACGTGCGATAGCAGCATTTGATTTACCTTCGCAGAGCAGGCCAAGTACGAGCTGCTCGAATGGTGATAGTTCACGGGTAGCAATAGTTACGTCGATCGTCATAAAGACCCTCTCCGGGCGTTTTTTACGGGTTCGTGTCCTTTCATTGTCCACCTTCGCAACTCATCTTGGCTACAAGTAGGATGCGCGGATGAGCGAAATATTGACGACTACCTCTGAGCAAATCCTCACGATTAGCTTTAATCGCCCCTCAAAGATGAATGCATTGACCCGAGAGATGTACGCAGGCTTGGCTCATGCTCTCAATGATGCCGCAGGAGATTTTGGTGTCC
The DNA here is from genome assembly GCA_044372035.1 of Candidatus Planktophila sp. Taxonomy (GTDB): domain Bacteria; phylum Actinomycetota; class Actinomycetes; order Nanopelagicales; family Nanopelagicaceae; genus Planktophila. The sequence goes on from JBILSQ010000004.1 coordinate 18,412, forward strand.
GTGCTGTCATCATCACAAGCGAAGGTGATCACTTCACAGCAGGAAATGACATCGGCGATTTCATGTCCAATCCGCCAACAGATAGTGATTCAGATGTTGCTAGATTTTTAGGATCTCTCCTTAATTTTCCGAAGCCACTGATTGCAGCAGTAAAAGGAAATGCAGTTGGTGTTGGAACAACAATGTTGTTGCACTGCGATGTTGTAATTGCATCATCTACGGCTAAATTTTCAATGCCCTTTGCATCATTGGGATTGGTACCCGAAGCAGGTTCGAGTTATCTCTTTCCCCGACTAGTTGGTTATCAACGAGCAGCGCAGATCTTTATGACTGGAGAATCTTTTGGGGCAGATGCTGCAAAAGAAATGGGGCTGGTTGCACAAATCGAAAGTGATCCCATTTCTGGTGCAAATAAAATTGCCCAACACATTGCGCAGCAACCACCACAGGCAATAATTAATACCAAAGCACTTCTTAAGAGCGGATCTCACGATGCTGTAGAAGCCGTGATGCGAGCAGAGTTTGAGTTGTTTTCTCTGGCACTTCAATCAGAAGAAGCCATGGAAGCGTTCATGAAGTTCATGGCAAAGAAGGGTAAATAATGTCACTTGCAGGTAAGCGAATATTCATTACTGGCGGTTCACGAGGAATTGGTTTGGCAATTGCACTACGTGCAGCTCAAGATGGCGCACAGATTGCTATTGCAGCAAAGACTGCAGAAGCAAATCCGAAGTTACCAGGAACTATTTTTTCAGCAGCAAAAGAGATTGAAGCAGCTGGTGGAACCGCGCTTCCTATTCAATGCGACATTCGCGATGAAGCACAAATTGAAGCAGCCATTGCAAAAACTGCAGAAACTTTTGGTGGCATTGATATTTTGGTAAACAATGCAAGTGCCATCAATCTAACGCGCACCGATCAGACTCCTGCTAAGCGTTTTGATTTAATGTTTGATGTCAACGTGCGCGGTACCTTTTTAACTTCGCAAGCGGCGCTTCCTTACTTAAGAAAATCTGCTGAAGCGGGCCGTAACCCACATATTTTGAATCTTTCTCCGCCACTTTCTATGAAAGCAGTGTGGTTTAAAAACCACGTTGCTTACACAATGGCAAAGTACGGAATGAGCATGTGCGTATTGGGCATGGCCGAAGAATTCAAACAGGATGGAATTGGCGTTAATGCCTTATGGCCTCGCACGGTAATCGATACCGCAGCTCTTCAAATGATTCCGGGAATTGATGCGCTAGCTGGTCGAACCCCACAAATTCTGGCTGATGCTGCACACATCATCTTTAACCGAGATGCAAAGGAGTGCACAGGAAACTTCTTTGT
>JBILSQ010000039.1:0-5963 GCA_044372035.1 Candidatus Planktophila sp.
CGCGGTGAAAAAGAGGGCGAGATACATTTGAGTAATCGCGAAGGCGGATTATTTGGAAAACTTAGAGGGGCATTTCACCGATAATTATGTTGACTCTATTTTTTGTAGCTGATCTTCCTCGCAAGGTTGGCTCCAGTTATGAATTTGATTCAGATGATGCCCAACACGCAATCCGCGTTCTACGCATGAGTGCTGGTGAAGTTTTCATGCTCTCTGATGGCCAAGGAAAATGGTCTAAAGTAAAAATCTTTGCAGTTAAGAAGAAATCACTTGAGGTAGAAGTAATTGAAACAGGGATCCAAGATCCTTTGGAAATGTCATTTACCGTTGTGCAAGCGCTGCCAAAAGGAGATCGCTTAAAAGAGTGTATTGAGATGCTCACTGAAGGTGGCGTAGACACAATTATTCCCTGGTCAGCCCAACGCTCTATCGGTAAGGCTGAAAAAGGTATTGAAAAACTTCAAGTAACTGCGCGAGAAGCGAGTAAGCAATCTCGAAGATTATTTATTCCAGAGGTTACTGATGTTGCCAATACTTCAAAGGTTGTCGAGTTAATTGCACAATACGATCTTGTGTTGGTCTTTCATGAAAGTGCCACAAATAAAGTCTCTGAAATTGTTACTCGAAAATACTATGAATCACAGAACGTCATGATCATTATTGGACCAGAAGGCGGGATTACCAATGAAGAGCTCGAACTCTTCAAATCCGCCGGAGCCAAGGTTGCGCTCATGGGACGGCCAATTTTGCGAAGTGCTCATGCGGGTCTTGCTGCAATGAGCGCTGTGAATGCACTCATTAAAGTATGGTGAATCTATGGCGCTAGATCCGCAGTGTTTATTCTGCAAGATTATCGAAGGCGAAATCCCTGCAGATATTGTCTTTAGAAGTGAAAACGTTGTTGCCTTCAATGACATTAATCCGCAAGCGCCAACACATGTTTTAGTTATTCCCACAGTGCATACAGAAAATGCTGCTGGACTAGCAAGAATTTCCGGAACAATTACTGCAGCGCTATTTAGTGCAGCCGCAGAAATTGCCGAAGAGCGCGGACTGGGTGGCTATAGAACTGTTTTTAACACCGGAATCGACGCAGGTCAGAGCGTTTTCCACGCTCACATGCATCTCTTAGGCGGGCGTGAACTCGCCTGGCCGCCAGGTTAAAAGTAGTATTTCGCCCAATATGCAGCGCACTCTGGTCACGGTACCGCCAGCCATTTCAATGGTTGCACTCATTGGTACACACGATGACAACCTTCGAATCGTTGAAGCAGCCTTTCCTTCCGTCGCAATTACTGTGCGTGGAAATGAAATTACCTTGCGTGGTCCACACGCAGAGTGCGGGCAAGTCGAAAAACTCATTGCCGAACTCCTTGTGGTGATTCGATCAGGTCAAGTGCTCACAACGGATGCAATCTCGCGTTCGATTGCAATGCTTTCTCAAGAGCCACAGGAACATCCTGCAGAAGTTTTATCCCTCAACATTGTTAGCAATCGCGGCCGCACAATTCGCCCAAAGACTGCGAATCAAAAGCGTTATGTAGAAGCCATCGAAGAAAACACAATTACTTTCGGAATCGGTCCAGCTGGTACTGGAAAGACCTATCTTGCAATGGCAAAAGCTGTGTCCGCTCTTCAAAACAAAAAAGTAAACAGAATTATTCTTACTCGTCCGGCAGTTGAAGCAGGCGAGCACCTGGGATTTTTGCCAGGAACACTGAGTGAAAAAATCGATCCATATCTTCGCCCATTATTTGATGCCCTTCACGACATGATTGATCCCGATTCAATTCCGCGTTTAATGCAATCAGGTGTTATCGAAGTTGCACCATTGGCGTATATGCGCGGTCGCACACTCAATGATGCATTCGTGATTCTGGATGAAGCACAGAACACAACCCCAGAGCAGATGAAGATGTTCTTAACGCGCTTGGGCTTTGGTTCAAAGATGGTTGTTACAGGCGACATCACTCAGGTAGATCTACCTAACTCTGCTCACTCGGGATTGCGCATAGTTCGCAATATTCTCAACGACATAGATGACATCGCATTCTTAGAATTAACGGCTGAAGATGTTGTCCGCCACCGACTCATTGGCGACATTGTTACTGCGTACGCAACTTTTGATGAAACTAAGCAAGTCCCAAGGCCTATTCGAAACTCATGACAATAGAAATTTCAAATCGCTCCGGACAATTAGTCCCGAGCGATAAGTGCCTCTCCCTTTTAAATTATGCCTATGGAAAGCTAGAACTGCATCCAGAGTGCGATCTCAACCTTACTTTTATCGATGATAAAGAGATGGAAGAACTTCACATTAAGTGGATGGATCTGCCTGGAAGCACAGATGTCCTTTCGTTCCCAATGGACATGCCAGAAAATGGCGAAGCAGTAACACTTGGCGACATTGTTATTTCACCACGCTTTGCAGAAGAACAGGCCGCAAAAGCTGGACACAGTACAAACCACGAGATATTTATTCTCGCAACACATGGTTTGTTACACATACTTGGTTACGACCATGATGATCTTGAAGATGAAGAAGTTATGTTTGCGCTTCAAGAAACTATTGTCAGTGAATGGGAAGAAATGCAATGAGTGCTTATGCAATAGCAGCCATCATTCTTCTCTTAAGTTTTGCTGGTTTCCTTGCAGCAACCGAATCCGCTCTGACGTCCATTTCTCGAGTGCTCATAGAACAACTAGAGAGCAAGCGTGGGGGAGAGTTACTACGCAGATTCAGCCAGCAACCAGCAAAGTATCTCAACGTTATTTTGTTGGTTCGTAAAACCTGTGAGTTAACTGCAACGGTATTACTTGCATCTATCTTGCTTCGAAATTATTCATCAGTGCAGGCGATGACATTGACTGTATTGATTATGGTGATTGTTTCTTACGTTGTAGTTGGCGTTGGACCACGCACACTGGGCAAACAACATCCACATACATGGGCTCGTGCTGGTATCGGCGTCGCATTCTTTTTAGCATTCATTCTGGGACCGGTTACTAAGTTACTTATTGCTATTGGAAATGCAATTACGCCGGGTGTTGGCTTTAGAACAGGTCCATTTACAAATGAAGCTGAGCTCCGTGATCTAGTAGATCAGGCGCATGAACGTGGTCTCGTTGAATCTGATGAACACGAAATGATTCACTCTGTATTTGAATTAGGTGACACCTTAGTTCGCGAACTTATGGTTCCGCGCACAGATATGGTGTGGATTGAAAAAGACAAGTCACTACGCCAAGCACTATCCCTCGCACTTCGCTCGGGCTTTTCTCGAGTACCAGTTATCGGCGAAAACCTTGATCGAATCATTGGTATTGCATATGTGAAAGATTTAGCAAAGCGCACACTTGATCATCACGAAGCAGAAACAACGGAGCGCGTTGAACAACACATGCGCCCTGCAACATTTGTTCCTGAGAGCAAGATTGCTGCAGATTTACTTAAAGAGATGCAGCGCGATCAAATTCACCTTGCAATTGTTGTTGATGAGTACGGCGGTACAGCAGGAATTATTACGATCGAAGATATTCTTGAAGAAATTGTTGGTGAAATTGCAGATGAGTTTGATGATGGCGTTGAAGCGTTCACATGGATTTCAGAAGGCAAAGCTCGCGCTAAGGCCACGCTGCACATCGAAGATTTAGCAGACGAATTAGATATTGAAATTTCAGAAGAAGATTTTGAGGACGTTGACACCATTGGTGGCTTAATGGCTCAAAAATTGGGTCGAGTTCCTATTGCCGGAAGCACAATCACTGTTGGGCAATACTTGATTACCTCCGAACGTCCTGTGGGTCGTCGTCGTAGAATTAGCAGTGTACTAATTGAAAAAATAGAGAGTGCGGGCGATGACAACCTTTAGTAACGCTGAAGATCAGAAGTTATTGACGTTGGCATCTGCAACCTTAAAGCGCACGGGAGCGGCGCAAGCAGCAGCACTTCGAGATAACACTGGTCGCACTTATGTTGCGGTCAATATTTCTTCACCATCTCTGACACTCGATGCATGTGACTCAGTTTTCACAGTAGCAATGGCATCTGGAATATCTGGAATTGAAAGCGTTGTAGTTGTTGGACAAAAACCGATAAAGGTTGGTGCGCTTCGGGAATTTTCATCCAGTGCAACCCTGTTTTATTGTGCTGACAACGGGGAAATTTCTACGCTTTAGCCTTTCGCGAATACCCCCGATACAATTTAACAATGCGTATCGTTCGATTTTCTCCTGGACCAAACTCTGGATTAGGCACTGATCCTCTCTTTGGACTGCTTGAAGAAGATGGAATAAACATCTCAGTTATCGCCGGCGATCCAATTTATGCTGGCGTGAGCAAGACAGGCGCCGTCACACAGTTATCTGATGTTCGTTTACTTGCACCAGTTATTCCGCGCAGCAAAGTCGTGTGCATCGGCAAGAATTATGCAGATCATGCCGCCGAGATGGATTCAGAAGTACCTGCCGAACCAATTATTTTTTTAAAGCCGAATACTTCAGTGATTGGGCCTAACGACACAATTGTCTGGCCAGCAATGTCAGATCGCGTTGATCACGAAGCTGAGCTAGCAATCGTTATTGGACGCATCTGTAAAGATGTTCCACGTGAGCGAGTTAATGACGTTATTTTTGGTTACACCGTTGCAAATGATGTAACAGCTCGAGATTTGCAGAAAAAAGATGGTCAGTGGAGCCGCGCAAAAGGTTTTGACACCTTCTGCCCAATTGGTCCATGGATTGATACTGATTTCATTCCAGGCACACAACGCATCACAGCAACTGTAAATAATGAATCAAAGCAAGACGCACACCTCAATCAGATGATTTTCGGTGTTCCTGAGATTATTCAATTTGTTTCACAAGTAATGACACTTCTGCCAGGTGATGTAATTCTTACCGGAACTCCAGCAGGTATCGGGCCAATGCAACCGCAAGGCACAGTTACTGTTGCTATCGAAGGTTTGGGCGAATTAACGAATCGAGTAAGTGCGCATGGGTAAAAAAGTAAAAGTACGTTTTGCGCCCTCCCCAACAGGAGATCTACACGTTGGAAATATTCGAACCGCATTATTTGACTGGGCGTATGCACGTCACACAGGTGGAACATTTCTCTTTCGTATTGAAGATACCGATACAACGCGCGTTACTGACGAATACATTCAAGCAGCGATAGATACTCTTAAGTGGCTTGGCCTAAATTGGGATGAAGGTCCTGAAGTAGGCGGCGATAATGGTCCTTATCTGCAATCACAACGCTTACACATCTATGCCGAGTGGGCACAAAAGTTCTTAGACCAAAAAGATGCTTACCACTGCTATTGCACACCGGCAGAGTTAGAAGCCACTCGTGAAGCGCAACGCGCTGCCAATGTTGCACCTGGTTATGACGGAAAGTGTCGCAATCTCACAGCAGAACAAATTGCTGCATATAAAGCAGAAGGCCGCGAAGCTGTTGTCCGCATGCGTATGCCAGATGGATCTACAACTTTCGTCGATGAAATACGCGGAGAGGTCTCCTTTGACCATAAATTCGTTCCTGACTTTGTTTTGGTTCGCGCCGATGGTTCACCGCTTTACACATTGGCGGTTGCAGTTGATGATGTTTTAATGAAGGTCACACATGTTTTGCGTGGAGAAGATCTTCTCTCTTCAACCCCACGACAGATTCGCGTGTATCAAGCTATGGGAGTTAAGACAGAGGATTACCCAGTATTTGCACACTTGCCATTCGTTATGGGACAAGACAACGCAAAACTATCTAAGCGAAATGGTGAAGTTTCTATCGCCTGGTATCGCGAGCAAGGCTATTTGCCAGAGGCAATCTGTAATTATCTAGCTCTACTTGGTTGGTCTCCTGGTGATGATCGAGAGAACATTACGATGAAAGAGCTGTGCGAATTGTTTACCGTTGAAAAAGTACATTCATCTCCAGCCCGATTTGATATGAAAAAACTCGAAGC
>JBILSQ010000040.1:0-5959 GCA_044372035.1 Candidatus Planktophila sp.
TAAGAATCCCATTACCCAGAGCATTGGTGTTTCAAAGGTTACGTGGCCTCGCCACATTGTTCCGATCCAATTGAAGAACTTCACACCGGTTGGAACACCGATTAAAAATGTCATAAACGAGAAGAATGGCAGTAGAACTTGACCACTTGCAAACATGTGGTGAGCCCACACAGATACAGAAAGCGCTGCAATTGCAATCGTTGCAGCAATTAATCCTTTGTATCCAAAGATTGGCTTGCGACTAAACACCGGCAAAATCTCAGTTGCAATTCCAAAGAATGGCAGCGCCAAGATGTATACCTCAGGGTGACCAAAGAACCAGAAAAGGTGCTGCCAGAGCATTGCACCGCCGTTGGCAGGATCAAAAAGATGTGTGCCGTAAAGGCGATCTGCTTCGAGTCCTAAGAAAGCAACTGCTAATGGTGGAAACGCTAACAAAACCAATATCGATGTGAGTAGAACGTTCCAGGAAAAGATCGACATACGAAACATCGTCATACCTGGAGCGCGCATAGTAAAGATTGTTGTAATGAAGTTAACTGCACCCAAAATTGTTCCGACACCACCGATTGCAAGACCCACGATCCACAAGTCCGCACCGATTCCTGGTGAATAAACCGAGTTAGAAAGAGGTGCGTAAGCAGTCCAGCCGAATGAAGCTGCTCCACCAGGTGTAAGGAAACCTGCGAAAACCATGATTGAAGAGAATAAATAGAGCCAATAAGAGAGCATATTTAATCGAGGGAATGCAACGTCTGCTGCGCCAATTTGCAGTGGCATGATGACGTTTGCAAACCCAACAAAGAGTGGTGTTGCAAAGAGCAACAGCATGATGGTTCCGTGCATTGTAAAGATTTGGTTGTACTGCTCGTTACTTAAGAACTGTAAACCCGGGCGCGCTAACTCAGAACGCAATAGCAGAGCCAGAAATCCACCAATTAAGAACCACGCAAATGTTGTAAAAAGATACATGTAGCCGATGCGCTTGTGATCCGTTGTTGTGATCCACTTTACGAACTCGTTGCCTTTTCGCGTTGGCCTTAACTCCTGTGTTGGAAGCTTGAGCGGGGTGCGTTCTGCGAAAGTTGTCATGCTGCGCTCGCCTTCAGAGACTCTAGATAACTCTTGTATTCAGATGGTGTAACAACTTTGACAGTAAAGATCATCTGCGTGTGATTGCGTCCACACAAAATATTGCATCGTCCTGGATACGTGCCCAACTTATTGGCGGTGAACTCCAATTTATTTGTCACGCCAGGCAGATTTTGCATCTGAATCATAAAAGCTGGTATCCAGAATCCATGCACAACGTCATTCGAGGTAATCGTAAATCTAACTTTTTCACCTTGTGGCAAGTACAGAGTTGGTGGTTGAGCAGGAGTTCCTGTAACCACAGCATCTGGTCCGGCATCGGTGTAACCAAATTGCCACGACCATTGAATGCCTTCCACTGATACTTCGTGTGCAGGACCAGTTGTTTTAGCAGTAATGACATTTTGTGCTTGAAGTGTATAAATAAAGAGAACTGCAACGATGATGAAAGGAATTACGGTATAAAGAATTTCAACAGGTACGTTGTATTGAGTCTGCTTCGGAAATTCTGGTGAATCTTTTTTAAGTCTATGAAACATCGCGGGCCATAGAATCAAAATCAATGTGATGACTCCAACTACGCCGGCTGCAATCCAAGCGCCTTGCCATAGTGATAGCGACGCATCATTAACGCTAGTGATACCTTCTTCAAATCCAAGTCCAGAAATTTCTGCGCAACCGGTAAGAAGCAAAGTAGCCGGAATTAGAAGTCCGGCTAGGGAAAAGGATCGCTTCATACGTGCGGGCATAGGCTTAAGAATAGTGCTCCATTTCCAAATCGGCGCCACCAGCCAGTAGCGTTCATCTGGTGGTACGTGTCACAGGAAATTTCCAGAGTGAGAGCCCTCTTCTTCCAAAGGCTTTTGAAGTGCTGCACGCTGCCTTTGACAATGGTTGGGCCGATCCGGCAAAGCTCTCAGAATCCAGCGCCAAAGCCCGTGCGTTACGAAATAACGCCCTCGAAACTATCGCTACTTCTCTGAATCTTCAGGTTGATTGGCTTGTTCCTATTTCTTCAACTTCATTGGGATATTTCCTGGGCATTCAAGGTTTGCCACTGAATTCAAAAACCTTGATTCACGGTGCAACAGATCGAAAAGATGTTTTTGCAGTTGCCGCGCAAAATCGGCACCAAGTAATGCAGAGTGCCCTTGATGGAAAGCTAATCCCAACACCAACTGATTCCAAAAACTCAATTCTTGCTCTGCAAATTGCCAATGCTGAAACAGGTGTTGTCCAAGAGTGCGATGCAATAATTGCAGCCACGAATCCTGAACACATCTTTCTTGATGCAACAACTAGTGGCGTCAGGGTTGCACTTGGCAATCAATTCACCACGGCTCTATTCGACAGTAAGTCTTGGTATGGGCCATCCGACATCGCAATGTTGATCGTGAAAGAGCCATCCCACTGGAGCAATCCACTACCTCACCTCAATGCAGCACGTCCCAATTTCGATGTCTCACTTCCACTCTTACTTGCAAGTGCTGTCGCACTGGAAAACTTCTCATCAGAAGTGAACGCAGCAAACCTAGCGGCGCGCGAATTTAGCTCTCAGATGCGAAATGCTTTTGCGGCTCTGCCCGATGTTGATATCGCTGGCAACCTAGATTCCAGCATGCCCCACATGCTCAGCGTTTCCTTCCTTAACTGCAATGGTGAAGAGTTGCTTCGGGCAATTCAAAAAGATGGTTATAGCGTTGACTCAGGATCTGCTTGTACAGCAGATAATTTGCAACCAAGTCATGTACTTGCTGCGATGGGAGTTCTGACACACGGAAATATTCGAATCACTATTCATCCTGGTACTACCCAGTCAGAAATCGATGGGTTGATCGCCTCGGTCTTAAGAAACGTCGAACAGCAACGTTCATGAGAGAGATTGACGCACGCGGGCTGCGTTGCCCCCAACCGATTATTGAGTTAGGAAAAGCTATTTCAGAGATTGCTCTTGGGCATCAAATCACACTGCTATCCGATGATCCGGCTACAGAACCAGATCTATCGGCATGGTCACGAATGACTGGTAATACATTTGAGAAAAAAGAAAAAGATACTTTTCTCGTTACTAAATTAAGCTAGGTGGGCAGCAATCTCTTTTGCAGCACTCTCGCCATATGCGACTTGAAATCTTTCAACGAATTGGGCTGAAGTAAATCGATACTCCTGTGTTCCTTTTGTTTCAATTACGTACGTTGCAAGCATCGCTCCGAGTTGTAAACATCTTTCGTGAGAAAGCCCCCATGCCAGACCTGCAATAAATCCTGATCTAAATGAATCTCCCACACCAGTAGGGTCAACCTTGGCGTTTTCTTTCGGGCATTTAATTTTTATGAGTTCGCCACCCTTTGATTCAATTCGAGCACCCTTTGAACCTTGTGTCACAACGCGATGTTTAACTCGAGAGAGTATTTCAGCATCGCTCCAACCGGTTTTTTGAATTGCGAGTGCAAGCTCGTATTCATTCATAAACAAATAAGACGCACCATCGATAAGAGTCTTGATTTCTTGTCCATCCATTCGCGCCATTTGCTGCGATGGATCTGCAGCAATTGCAATGCCACGAGATTTTGCAACCTCACTATGGCGCATCATCGCTTCAGGATCATCAGGTGAAATCACTATCAGATCTAGCTCGCCCGTTTTTTCCATAATTGGTGCTAACTCAATATTTCGCGCTTCACTCATTGCGCCCGGAAAAAAAGAAGCAATTTGATTGAGTTCGGTGTCCGTGGTGACCATAAAGTGCGCTGTGAAAAGATCTTTAGAAATTAACACGTGCCCCGTGTCGACTCCGTGTCGCGAAAGCCACGCTTCGTAATCAGCCCAATCCTTGCCGACTGCTGCAATCAAAATTGGTTTAAGGCCAAGCATGCCCATGCCAAAGCAAATATTGGCAGCACATCCACCGCGGCGAACATCTAGGTCATCGACTAAGAAGGAGAGGGAAACTTTTTCAAGCGAGCCTGCAACTAATGAATCCGTGAATTTTCCGGAAAATGTCATCAGGTGATCAAGACCGACAGAACCTGCTACACCAATTCGCATGGCGTGATACTAGTTAACTGATTGCTTAGTTAAAAGAATCGCCACAGGCGCATGAGCCTTGGGCGTTTGGATTATCAATTGTGAAGCCTTGCTTCTCAATTGTGTCCACGAAATCAATAGTCGCACCAGATAGATATGGATCACTCATCTTGTCTGTAATTACCTTAACGTCGCCGAATTCGCGAACAATGTCGCCATCGAGATTGCGATCATCGAAATAGAGTTGGTACTTCAAGCCAGAGCAACCACCAGGTTGTACAGCTACGCGAAGATTTAAGTCATCGCGACCTTCTTGTGCCAATAGTGCAGCAACCTTTGATGCTGCGTTATCGGTAAGAAGAATTCCTGTTGTTGTGCTTGTCTCTGTGCTCATGTTCTCTCCCTTTCGAGTACTGGCTAAGCCTAGCGACCTCCACGACTATGCGCGACATGGACACAGATTATGCGAGAGAATACAGCCGTGAATATGAGTGAGTTGCTACTGCTCGGACAGGGCAGTGATCTAGCCAGTGAACGTGGCGTTTCCTGTGATGGCCAATTGCCAGCAGCGAGTGATCCTGACTTAGTTGATCGTGCTCGATCTGCTCGCAAAACTCTCGGCTCAAATGTTCTCATTCTCGGCCATCACTATCAACGCAACGAAGTGATTGAGTTTGCAGATATCACCGGCGACTCTTTCAAGTTGGCTCAAGAAGCAGCTAAAGCCAGCAACGTTGAAAACATTATTTTTTGTGGTGTTCACTTCATGGCAGAAAGCGCGGATATTCTGACATCTGATCGACAACGAGTAATTCTTCCCGATTTGGCAGCAGGTTGTTCCATGGCGGATATGGCTACTGCCAATCAAGTTGCGAAGTGTTGGTCAGAACTTGAAAGCAACTCAATTGCGGAAAAAGTCATTCCTGTGACGTATATGAATTCATCGGCTGCAATCAAATCATTTACAGGCGAACATGGCGGCACAATTTGTACGTCATCAAACGCGGAAGCTGCAATGAAGTGGGCTCTAACGCAAGGCGAAAAAATCCTCTTCTTGCCAGATCAACACTTAGGTAGAAACACCGCAGCCCTATCTTTGGGACTGACTCTTGATGATTGTGTTCTGTGGAATCCCTGGAAACCAATGGGTGGATTAACTGAAGATGAGATTAAGAATGCAAAAATTATTCTGTGGCGTGGTCATTGTTCAGTGCATGGACGTTTTTCAATAGATAGCGTTAATGAAATCCGCAATCGAGTACCTGGTGTTCAAGTACTAGTGCATCCTGAATGTACGCACGAAGTTGTGAGATCTGCTGATCAGATTGGATCTACGGAAAAGATCATTCAAATCGTGCAAGCCTCCCCCGCCGGCTCAAAGTGGGCTATCGGTACCGAGCTCAATCTTGTGCAACGCATTTCACAAAATAATCCAGATAAGGAAATCTACTTTCTGGATAAGGACATCTGCTATTGCTCAACTATGAATCGCATTGACTTGCCCCATCTGGTGTGGGCGATGGAATCACTGGTCTCTGGCACAGTTGTTAATCAGATTCGGGTAGCCCCTGAGGTAGCAAAGTATTCAAAATTGGCACTGGAAAGAATGCTCGCTCTATAGTTACGCCCATGTCCAACACTTCTGATGCTTCAGGCAAAAAAGGCCGTCCAACTCCCAAGCGCAAAGAATCGCAATCAAAGCGCGTAGTTTCATCCCTTGCACCTGCATCAACTAAAGAAGAGAAAAAACGTGCACGCGAACAATCACGAGCTGCCAGAATTGCATCACGAGCTGCTTACTTGCGCGGTGAAGAGAGTGCGCTTCCAATTCGCGATAAGG
>JBILSQ010000041.1:0-5937 GCA_044372035.1 Candidatus Planktophila sp.
CTCGAAAGCAGAAGTGCAAACTCAGATCACTAATCCCTCCGATGGTTTATGGGTGGTGGGTGATTCAGTTATTCTTGGCATAAGAAATGAGTTATCTAATCGCCGCCAAGTTGGTTTGATTAATGCACACGTTGGTCGTCAAGCGCCAGAGTTGATTTCAGTTCTTAACAAAGATAAATCGCGCATGGTTGGTGCACCTGTAATTGTGAATATGGGAAATAACAATCGATTAGCTGAGAGCGAAGTCGTATCAATATTCGAAGCAGTGAAGGATCAACCTCAAATTATTGTGATTAACACTGCAGTCCCGCGGAGTTGGAAAGATGAGAACAACTCTCTTATTGCTCAAGTGGCAGCTAATTATCAAAATGTGAAGATCGTGGATTGGAATCAAATTTCAGAAGGGCATCCTGAATATTTCGCCCCTGATGGTGTGCACTTAGTTCCGACAGGAATTAATGTTTTTGTCGATGCGGTTGTCGCCGAACTCAAATAAAAAAGCCCCCGCATTTCGCGAGGGCATTTTTATTTAAACTTTTACTTGTACTGTCCTGCAAGTCCGAAGATTTTTGCAGACGCAGTCTGACCATCCGCATAAACACTTGTTACACGGAATTGTGTCCAGCTATCTGAACTTGTCAGTGTTACAGCATGTGTTAACTCTGTTGGACCTGTTGTTGCAACAACTGACCAATCAGCACCTGCTGGTTTTAGTTCTACGTTAAATCCTGTAAGTCCATCTGTTGCCATTGGTGCTTTCCAGCGAAGATTCATTCCATCTGCTGAACGAAGCGCAACGAATGCTGATGGTGCTTCTACAGTGCCAACTGGTTCTGCAGGAGAAGTTGGTTCTTCTGTTGCAGGAGTCGTTGGTTCTTCTGTCATTGTCGCTGTTGCTGAAGGCGTTGTAGGTGCTGCGCCATCATCACTATCTTTTCCAGATTGTGACCAGACGAGAATTGCTAGAAGAACAATTCCTACGACAACAATTGCAACAACGCGGCTAGATGCGCCTTGCTTTGGATTGTTATCAAAAGAGACAGATTTTGCAGCAGCACGTGGTGCTGGCGCTGTTGAAACATCTACGCGACCGCGAGCGCCACCAACTGGTACAGCTGGGACTACTAGGCGATCAACTGATGTTGCGCGACGTGAAGACTTCTTTGTGCTCTTGCGAGCAGAAGATTTCTTTGCGCTCTTCTTGACTGCAGATTTGCGAGCTGTGCTCTTCTTCGCAACTTTTTTAGTAGTTGACTTACGAGCAACAGACTTCTTTGCAACCTTCTTGGCACTCTTCTTTGCTGCTGATTTCTTAGCAGTTTTCTTAACAGCCACATGCACTCCTTGGGTAGCGGTACGTACTTACTTCACGCACTCGGATAGTAGAAGTTTACCCCAGTGAGGTCAGCAAACTGATTACGTGAGGTGCTATCGAACGGAGTGATTTACCGCGATGACTTATCAAATCCTTCTCTTCTGCGCTCATTTGTGCGCTGGAGATTGCTAGTCCCTGTGGTCTAAACAGGGGGTCATACCCAAATCCTTGATCGCCAATCGGGGCGTAGAGAATTGAACCTTCAAAGATTTCTTCAGTGACAAACTCTCGACCATCAGGAAGCACTAAGGCGGCCGCGCATGTGAAGTGCGCTCCACGCTCTTCTTCAGGAGTGTTTTCAAGTTCCTTTAACAACTTTAAGTTATTTGCACTGTCATCACCATGTACTCCGGCATATCTCGCCGAGAAAATTCCTGGTGCGCCATTGAGTGCATCAACGCACAATCCACTGTCGTCAGCTATTGCCGGTAAGCCTGTTTCACTGCACACGCTACGTGCTTTGAGCAAAGCATTTTCCCTAAAGGTGCTACCTGTTTCTTCCACTTCAGTTGTATCTGGAAAATTTTCGAGTCCAACAAGATTTATTGAACCCTGCGAGATCGCATCAAGAATTCTTCGAAATTCTCTAATCTTTCCTTGATTTCGTGTTGCTAAAACTAATGTGGTTGGTGTGCTCATTTAGAGAGTGCTGAACTCTGCATTCCCGCTAAATCTTTACATCCGGCTACTGCAAGATCTAAGAGTTGATTGAGTAGTGCGCGATCGAATGGAACACCTTCTGCCGTTCCTTGTACTTCAATAAAACGTCCATCACCGCTGCACACAACATTCATGTCCGTGTCTGCACGTACATCTTCTTCGTAGCAAAGATCAAGCATTGGAACACCATCAATAATTCCTACACTCACTGCGGCAACTGAATCTGCAAGCGGTTTGGAAGAAGCTTTGATGTGACCCTCTTTCTTGGCCCATGCAATGGCATCGGCTAATGCGACATATGCACCTGTAATTGCTGCTGTGCGTGTTCCGCCATCTGCTTGCAAAACGTCACAGTCAATAACAATTGTGTTCTCGCCGAGTTCTTTCATATCAACAATTGCTCTAAGTGAACGGCCAACTAAACGTGAAATCTCTTGTGTACGCCCGCCTAATTTTCCTTTAACGCTCTCGCGATCTGAACGTGTGTGTGTTGCACGCGGAAGCATTGAATATTCAGAAGTTACCCATCCGGTTCCGGAATCTTTTAACCAACGTGGAACACCAGGAGAGAACGATGCGACGCACAGTACGCGAGTCTTTCCAAACTCAACGAGAACAGAACCTTCGGCATGATCTAGCCAGCCGCGAGTAAATTTAATTTCACGGAGCTGATCGTTGGTGCGTCCATCATTGCGTGACATGTATATCTCCGTTTATCTCAGCAGTTTATTGGTTTGGGGGGTTTACAGACTTTGGTGTTCAACTCGTCCAACTTCTGGGCCGAGAAATCTACGTGCGAGAGTTTCAAACGCCTTCGCATCTCCAGTTGCTAAGAATCTGTGGTTGGCATTTTTTGTAGTGGAGTGCAGCAAATTGTTTTCAACCAATACTCGATATAAATCCTTGGCAGTTTCTTCCGCACTTGATACAAGTGAAACAGAGTTTCCTACGACGTATGAAATAACGCCAGTCAGTAATGGATAGTGAGTGCAACCAAGCACCAAGGTATCGATGTCTGCATCAATCACAGATTTAAGATACTTGCGCGCAATCTCTGTAATTTCTGGACCAGATGTTTCGCCACGTTCAACGAACTCAACAAAAAGCGGACAAGCCACCGAAGTTATTTGCAAATTTGGTGCTGCAGCAAATGCATCTAAATATGCTTTTGAATCAATGGTTGCTTGCGTGCCAATAACACCAATTTTTCCTGATCGAGTCGCAGCTACTGCTCTGCGAACTGCAGGCTGAATAACTTCGATAACTGGAATTGAATATCGTTCTCGTGCATCGCGCAACATCGCAGCACTGGCGGTATTGCAAGCAATGACTAGGGCCTTAACTCCTTGATCAACAAGGAAATCTAAAGTTTCTAATGCGAACTCACGCACTTCTGCAAGTGGTCGAGGTCCATACGGACCTCGCGCTGTATCGCCAATGTAAAGAGTTGATTCATTAGGAAGTTGATCGAGAATTGCACGTGCAACGGTTAAACCGCCAACGCCGGAATCAAATATTCCAATAGGTGCATCACTCACACCGCGAAGTCTAGCGCTATGCCCACAATTGATTATCGAGGGCTTCTGATGCACTCACGTGATCAGCGCTATAAACACCAGTAGATAGGTACTTCCAACCTGCGTCACAGACAATAAATGCGATGTCTGCACTCTTGCCATCGCGAATAGCTTCAGCGCCCATCGCAAGAGCTGCATGAAGAATTGCTCCGGTTGAAATACCAGCAAAAATTCCTTCGATTTCTAATAAGTCGCGCACGCGTCGAACAGAATCTTCTGCACCAACAGAAAAGCGGCGAGTTAATACTGAAGCATCATAAAGTTCTGGAACAAAACCTTCGTCAATGTTTCGAAGTCCATAAACAACTTCGCCATAGCGTGGTTCGGCCGCAATGATTTGAACATCTGGGTTTTTTTCGCGCAGATATTTTCCGGCGCCCATCAATGTTCCAGTTGTGCCCAAACCAGCGACAAAGTGAGTAATAGTTGGAAGATCGGCAAAGATTTCTGGACCAGTACCTTGATAGTGCGCAAGTGTGTTTGCTGGGTTTCCATATTGATACATGAAAACCCACTCAGGATTCTGGGCAGCTAACTCTTTTGCAAAACGAACAGCTTCATTTGAACCACCTGCAGCGGGTGAAAAGATAATCTTTGAACCCCACATTTCAAGGAGTTGTCGGCGCTCAATAGATGTGTTTTCTGGCATAACGCAAATCAATTTATAGCCGCGAGTCTTTGCCACCATGGCAAGTGAAATTCCAGTGTTGCCACTTGTTGGTTCGAGAATTGTTGCACCAGGTTTAAGAGTGCCATCGGCTTCTGCTTGTTCAATCATCGCAAGTGCTGCACGATCTTTAATTGATCCTGTTGGATTGCGATCTTCCATCTTTGCCCACAACCGAACATTTGGCGCAGGAGATAGTTTTGGTAAACCAATAAGTGGTGTGTGACCTACTGAACTTTCTAATGAATCAAAACGTGCCACTGTTAGCCACCTGCAACTGCAGGAAGCACAGTAATTGAATCACCCGATTTAATTGCGGCATCTAAACCGCCAAGAAAACGAACATCCTCATCGTTGACGTAAATATTTATAAAACGTCGCAGTGCACCATCTTCGAGAAGTCGCTCAGCTAATCCAGGATATTGACGTTCAAGGTCTGAAATAACTGACTTCAAATCTGCACCATCAGCAGAAACAACCTTTGCATCCTTTGTATAGGGACGCAAAATAGTTGGGATTCGAACTTCAATCGCTGCTGTAGTCATGTGCTTATTATTGCTAATGCGTGCAGCTTTCGCCAATTCACGAATAGATGAAGCGCTAATCCAGGATAGTTACGGGTTCTTCTGTGACGATGCCATCAATAATTCTGTATGAACGGAATTCGGTCGCAGGTGCAATCTCTTCGCGTGTAGAAACTAGTACGTAATGCGCCCCGGGTTCTCCTGCATAGGCAATATCAGTGCGAGATGGATACGCCTCTGTTTCTGTGTGAGAGTGATAGATAACAACTATTTCTTCATCTTTGTCATCGACTTCGCGGTAAAGAGCTAGTAAATCTTTTGGATCAAATTCATAAAAAGTTGGTGAGTGTGCTGCATTAATCATTGGCTTCAAACGAACAGGAGTTCCTGCACCAATTGGCCCAAGAATTACGCCGCATGCTTCATCTGGATATTCGTTGCGCGATTGTTGAAGTATTTGATCAACGATTGCGCGAGAGATAGTCAATGACATGTCAGGATTCTATTCCATCCATGAGCGCTTGCAATAAATTACCTTGCAGCCAACCGAGCCAACTATAAACACCATACACACCGCGCATTGGATCATCTGGTGCGAGCAATTCGAGCTCTTCATGAGAATTCTTCTCAACATTGAGTCGAACGCCAAGAGCTAGTCGAATGTCATTAATCCCACCAAGCCAAGCATTTGCTAGTTCGTGATTGAGTTCGATGCTTCCATCTTCGCTACTCATTAGCATTGTACGAATAGACATTGCGTGTGCCTGCTTCTTGGTACGTAAAACAGATTCGGTGTACCTGCGAAACTCTGCTGCATCAACACCATCTGCATATGCATTTGGCAATAAGCGCAGTAAAACTTCATCATCTGGCGGTGAATCGTGAACTGTTATTCCTACCATCGCAGCCAGCGGATCTTGGTCGTGCTGATCGACTCGTTCGGAGAGTAATTCAATAATTTGTTGTGAAAGATTGATTAAAACTTCTTTTTCGGAGTCAGAAAACTGTGCAACGAATAACTCTTCACCGTGGCGCGTAAATCCATGGCTCTGACTCATAAGGGTTGGTCCCCACGTTGCAGAGTCGCCCATAAACCGTACTCGTGAAGTCTTGCCACATCATGTTCCATCTCTT
>JBILSQ010000005.1:0-19328 GCA_044372035.1 Candidatus Planktophila sp.
GAAATATTTTGGCGCAGTATCAAATAGATGCCATGACAATCGTAGGAGGATTGCTACTTCTGTCCATTGGATTGCGTTTGCTGCGCGTTAAAGAAGTTGCTGTCGGCAATCTGCTTCCAGCGCTAGCAATTGCTCCAGTTTTCGTTTATGTACTCAATACTTTCTTAGCTTAGAAAGTGCTTGCGTCGATAACGAATCGATATTTCACATCACTAGCTACAGTGCGCTCGTACGCGGTATTGGCGTAATCTGCTTTGATAACTTCGACATCACTGACGATGTTCTTTTCGCCACAAAAGTTAAGCATTTCTTGAAGCTCTGGCATTCCACCAATCATGGATCCCGTCAGAGAACGACGACCATCTAGCATTACAGCTGGATTAAGCGCATACGCCTTACCAGGAAGACCAATAACGACGAGAGTTCCGTCTAGTTTTAAACATTGCAAATAAGCATTTATATCCAACTCAGCACTTACTGTATTTAAGATGATGTCAAAAGATTTTTTCAATTTATCTAATGCGCTTGGATCCTTCGTGCTAACAAAATGATGCGCACCCATCTTCTTTGCATCGCTCTCTTTTGAGGGAGAGTGCGAGAGAACCGTAACTTCTGATCCCATCGCTACCGCAAACTTAACGCCCATATGGCCTAATCCACCTAAGCCCATTACAGCTACTTTAGTTTTTGGTCCGACATTCCAATGCTTGATTGGAGAGTAAAGAGTGATTCCTGCACAGAGCAGGGGAGCTACACCTTCTAGTGGAAGATTAGATGGAATATGTACTGCGTAATCTTCATTGATAACGAATTTATTTGAGTAACCACCTCTTGTTTCGTTCTTACCATCTCGCTCCATACTGTTATATGTTCCAGTCATTCCTTCGAAGCAGTAATTCTGTAATCCTTGAAGACAATTAGGGCACTTTCGGCATGAATCAACGAATACGCCTACACCAATAAGGTCACCTACTTTAAATTTACTAACGGATGATCCAATAGCGGTTACTACTCCAGCAACTTCGTGTCCTGGTACTAATGGGTAAAGAACAGAACCCCACTCACCGCGTGCAGTGTGAATATCTGAGTGACAAATTCCTGAGAACTTCACATCTAGTGCAACATCATGTGCTCCAACTTCTCGGCGATCAAATTCAAAAGCCTTTAATGGCGATGTTGCGTTATCTACTGCTAGACCACGTGTTTTCATGTTTTTCCTCTGTTCTTATGTGAATGGAAGTGGTTCTGTTGATACATGTGCCGCCTTGGAAGAGCGAGCGGTTACCTCACGCATATGATGCCTGCGGCATAAGACTTCATATGCTACTTCTTGATCAGGGGCTACATCACCAACAACCACTTGTTCTCCTTGAGTAACCATAGTGCCACCAATGGTTCTGGCGTTATGCGTAGCTCGAGATCCGCACCAGCACAAGGCTTCAACTTGCAGGGTGTTGACACGGTCAGCAAGTTCTACTAACCGGGCTGACCCAGGGAAAAGCTTTGTGCGAAAATCGGACAGAATACCGAACGCGTAAACATCAATTCCTAAGCCATCCACAATCTTCGCTAGTTCTTCTATCTGCTTCGGCTGGTAAAACTGCGCTTCATCACAAATAATGTAATCAATTCGTGAACCTTGTGACAATTTATCAACAACAAATTTGTGTATGTCTAAATCCGTAGATACTTCAATCGCCGGACTTTGCAGTCCTAGACGTGAAGAAACGACGCCAGAACCAGCTCGATCTTGTGATGTGAAAATCAGTCCTGTGCGTCCGCGACTCTGGTGGTTATGAGCGGTTTGAAGTGCAAGCGTTGATTTTCCGCTATCCATCGTTCCGCAGTAATAAATGAGTTCGGCCACGGATGAATCTTGCCATTGGAGAGCGAATTTTTCTTCTATTGAGTAAATGTCTAATTCAGAGATTTACACCTTGGTCTCGCAGGGCTTGTGTTAATCGAGGAATTAGTGCCCGAGCAATATCGACGGATATGTGTGATTGATCCCGGTAGGCGACAACCCCATCTTTGACGGAAGAGCACGTGTCCGAACAGAGCCATGGATTCGGATCGACCACCTTGAAACCATTGATGGAGAGATTTTCACTTCGCGCAATGTCATCGCAATCTTCAATCGAACTAGTTGCTAGACATGAAGGTATGTCTTTTTCTGGATGTGGTGTATCTGTCAGATAAATCAGATGAGTGGCTGAGTCTTTTACGCCGGCCAATAGTTTCTTTTGACCTTCATTCCACCACTGCTCTCGATCTCGAAATTGTGACGGCATTGCAAAATACTGAAAACTGCTCATAATCAGAACATCAGGCTTAATCCGCTGTATCCGCTCAATTGATTTTTCACGCCACTTGCTACAACGCGACATATTGAATGCGCCTCGATCTTGTCTTATAACTTCAACAGATGAACAAGCTGATTTTGTGAGTGAGATCAACTTGTATCCAGATCGTTGCGCTATTTCAACAACTGTTGGGAACCATTGAGCTGCGTGAGAATCGCCGTATAAAACCATGGTTTTATTTGATTGTAAATCACCATATTCACACTTTCCAGACTCCGTTTGATTGTAATTCGCGTGACACCCATCGTCATAAATCAAGGGGCGTGCTTTGATTTGAGCAAGGGATACTGCGCCATTAATTCCCGATACATCAATTTTGTTTGTATTTGTAAACATGATTGCAGTACCCAGAAGCACGGATGCAACAGTTACTACAGCGGATTTTTTGTAGATTAACAGAGCAGGGGAGTTGCTTCGCCGGAAAGGTTCTTCCACGAATCTGTGCGTTAGATCCGCGAAAACCAAAGTTGCAGCAATGGCAATGAGACGTTCATACACTTCTAGTGGACGTGCAAAATAGGAACTTGGAAGAACCAGTAGAGGCCAATGCCATAAATACAGTGGATAAGAAATCCTACCGAGCCACTGTGAAACTCTGTTGTTGGCAACATCGTTGAGAAAGGGTGGCCATGAATGAACTGTTGCGATCAACATTGCAGTTCCGAGAACTGGCAAGAGAGCGTTTAGGCCGGGAAATGCTGTTGATTCGTTGAAGAGAAAGGAGCTAATAATGAGAAATACGAACCCAACGAGTCCGAATACACGTTTCATTTTCATCTGCGGAAGAAGCACTATCAGAGCACCAATACCTAGTTCCCATGCTCGGGTTGGTAATGAGTAAAAAGCCCAGATCGGAGAATTCTCAGTTAGATATATTGAATAGATGAAAGAGATCAGAGTTACTGAGGCGACCATCCACGCAATAGCATTCTTAGATTTCAATTTCCTCGCAAGAATGAAGAACGAAAGGATAAGAATCGGCCATACGAGATAGAACTGTTCTTCCACAGCAAGGGACCAATAGTGGATTACCGGTGATGGCGTAGCATCCAAGTTCTGATAATCCGTTTGCCACCATGCAAACAAGTAGTTAGAAACGTACAAACTAGCTGCGATTACATCTCGCCCCAGAGTGGCACGGGTTATGCCGGGTAGTAAGAACCAAGCCAATACCGCGGTTACGACCAATACAAAGAAGGATGTAGGTAGCAATCTCCTAAAACGTCGGGCATAGAACTCTTTAAAGCTAATTGTTCCTGTGCGATCTATTTCCCTCATCAGTAGACCGGTAATCAAGAAACCACTGATCACGTAGAAGATGTCCACACCAATGAAACCGCCGCTTATCCACTTAGCATGAAACAAGGTAACTAAGATTGCAGCAAGAGCTCTCAGACCCTGAATCTGGGTTATCTTCGGCGTTGAATGAGTTGTCATCAGATTATTTTCAATGATGTTATTTGCATGCTAGGAAAGTGTTCCTGAATCTTCGCGCGTCCATTAAGCGCGCTTATTTCGATAACAAAAGCAATGCTTGTGACGCTCGCGCCAGTTTTCTCGATCAGTCGAATTGCCGCACAAGCTGTGCCACCTGTGGCCAGAACGTCATCGACAACCAAAACGTTATTGCCACTAGCGCACGCATCCTTATGGATTTCTAAAGTATCAGTGCCATATTCCAAGCCATAATTTTCGCTGTATGTGTCATATGGGAGCTTTCCAGATTTGCGAATGGGTATAAACCCTTTCGAACTGTAATTGGCGATAGCCGAAGCAAAGATAAATCCACGGGCTTCCATTCCTGCCACATAATCAAATACTGATTTCTCGCTGAACATGTTCTGTATAACAAGAGAAAAAGCTTCAGGATGAGAGAGCAAGGGTGTGATGTCTTGAAAGAGGATTCCTGGTTTAGGGAAATCTGGAACTTCGCGGATTAGTTCTAAAGCATCCTTTACATTCACGGTGCTCATAGTTTCACATTTTTGTGTCCGAGAGGGGACTTGAACCCCTAAGCCCTTGCGGGCACTAACACCTCAAGCTAGCGCGTCTGCCAATTCCGCCACCCGGACGAGTGCAACCAGAACGATAGCAATGCCTTTAAAGGTAAGCAAAAGAGAAGCATCTACGAGAGAATGTGTCCATGAGCACTACGGCGTTAACGCCTCTCGATCGTGAAGAATTGCATGCTGAAGTGGTTGAAATTTGCCAACAACTCATCCGAATTCCAAGTGTTAATTATGGTGATGGTAAAGGCGATGAAGCCGCAATCGCACAAAAAGTTGTCAAACTTCTTGAAGAGGTAGGCATTCATGCTTCTATTTACGAATCTGCTCCAGGCCGTTGCAATGTAATCGCAAAGATAACTGGTCAAGATTCGCATCGACCAGGATTAGTTGTACACGGACATTTAGATGTTGTTCCGGTCAATGCTGATGATTGGAGCGTCGATCCGTTCGCCGCCGAAATCAAAGATGGAATGATTTGGGGTCGCGGAGCCATAGATATGAAGAATATGGTTGCAATGATCATTGCAGTATTTCGGCTATGGGCAAGAAAGGGAATCACGCCACCACGCAATATTGTTCTGGCTTTTTTCGCTGACGAAGAGGCAGGTTCCCTTTTTGGGTCTCGTTGGATGGTCGCCAATCACCCAGAAGTATTCGATAACTGTTCGGAGGCCATTTCTGAAGTGGGCGGTTTTTCTGTTGCACTTTCAAATAACAAGCGTTTGTACTTCATTGAAGCTGCTCAAAAAGGAATTCACTGGATTCGCTTAAGCGCTGAAGGACGAGCTGGCCATGGTTCGATGATGAATCCCGAAAATGCACTCACACGAATAAGCGAGGCAGTTTCAGCAATCGGTAATTACTCGTGGCCACAGAGATATACCAAAACAGTAAAAACACTCTTTAAGAAAATTGCAGAAGTTACCGGCAAAAATTATGATGAGAAAGATTTAAGGCCCTTACTTCCAGAAATTGGTTCCATGGCAAGGATGATCGGTGCAACACTTCAAAACACCGCGAATCCAACTATGTTAGAAGCTGGATATAAGGCCAACGTTATTCCGCAGAGTGCGCATGCTGTAATTGATGGTCGTTTTCTTCCTGGATTAGAAAATGAATTGAATGAAACCATCCGTGAGATTGTTGGTCCGGATATCACTATTCAAACGATCACGCATGACATTGCCTTGGAAGTGGATTTTGAAGGAGATTT
Organism: Candidatus Planktophila sp.; assembly: GCA_044372035.1. Taxonomy (GTDB): domain Bacteria; phylum Actinomycetota; class Actinomycetes; order Nanopelagicales; family Nanopelagicaceae; genus Planktophila. The sequence continues at coordinate 5,586 of JBILSQ010000005.1, forward strand.
AGTTGAGGCCATGATTCAATCGATTCTCGCATTTGATCCAGAAGGCATTCCTGTTCCGTACTTAATGAGCGGAGGAACTGACAATAAAGCTCTTAGTGATTTAGGAATAGTTGGCTTCGGTTTTTCACCATTGAAGTTGCCTGCGGATCTGGATTTTATGGCGCTTTTTCATGGTGTAGATGAAAGAGTGCCTGTTGATGGTTTGAAATTTGGCGCAGATGTTCTTGAGAATTTTTTAAGAAACGCCTGATACCTCATCAAGTGCCGTGCGCACGACATCTGGAAGCGTAACTTCTTCACTTGATAAAGCACCGCGCAACTGTGCTCCGGTGCGTGCTCCAAGAATCACACTGGTTACAGATGGGGCATCCCTGACCCATGCCAAGGCCACTTCAAGGGGTGAATATCCAAGACCTTCTGCAGCGACACACACTGCTTCAACGATCTGAGACTGCTTCTCCGTTAAATATGGTTCGACAAATGAAGAAAAATGTGGAGTTGCAGCTCTTGAATCACTCGGAATACCTTTTCGATACTTGCCTGTGAGAACTCCTCGGCCTAAGGGAGACCATGCTAGGAATCCAACATCTAGATTGCTTACCGCATCTATTAAGTCATCTTCAACTTTGCGATTTAGAAGTGAGTATTCATTCTGCAAAGTTGTTATAGGCGCTTTGTTGGCAATAACTTCTTGCCTAGTGATGGCACGCGCACTCTGCCATCCTGAAAAGTTTGATACTCCAACGTATCTTGCTTTTCCACTTGTATATGCATAGTCGAGGGCAGACAAAGTATCATCGAGTGGAGTAGCGACATCCCACGTATGAACTTGCCATAAATCTAAATAATCTGACTGCAAACGTTGTAATGACGCATCTAATTGCGCAATGAGAGCTGTGCGTGAGTTATCTATGGTTCGTATTCCACCAGGAAAACTTAAACCTGCTTTAGATGCAATCACGATTTCATTACGGTTAAACAAAGTTCCAATCAGTCCACCGATAACTCGTTCGCTATCACCATCTCCATAAACTGCAGCGGTATCAATGAAGTTACCTCCGGCATCAAGAAATGCTCGACATTGATCCGCGGCTTCGTGCTCATCGGTATCTCGCCCCCATGTCATGGTGCCCAAACCAACCCTGGAAAGCATGAGGCCGCTTTTACCCGCACGTCGAAGTTGCATGGAGAGACCCTAGCAAGTGTGTATTCGTAAATCCCGATAACCTAGCGTTGTGACCACAGTAATTTTGATCCGACATGCCCATTCCGTCGCCAATGAAAAGGGCATTTTGGCAGGTCGATTACCTGGTGTGCTTTTGAGTAAATCAGGAAAAAAACAGGCGATTAATTTAAGAAAGCGGCTGGGTGATTTAAAGTTTAAATACATCAGCATTAGTCCGCTGGAACGTTGTTTGGCAACCATTCAACCTTGGATAAAGGCAACAGGTTTATCAACCAAAAATATCCATGTCGATGAAGGTTTTATAGAGGTCGATTACGGAAGCTGGACAGGTAAAAAACTATCAGCTTTATCTCTTAAGAAAGAGTGGCGTGTTGTTCAAAAGACTCCAAGTCAAATGGTTTTTCCTGACGGAGAAGCTCTAGCCGGTGTTCAAAGTAGAGCTAAGAAGTCTCTGTTGAATTCAATCAAAAAGGCTGGCAATGGATCTGTACTAATCGTCAGCCATGGTGATGTAATCAAGAGTCTTATCGCTACTGCACTTGAACTAGATCTTGATAAGTTCCAGAAGATTGTTATAGATCCGGCATCGATATCAGTTCTGGATTACAGCAAAGGTAATTTTCGCTTATTACATATCAATGACTCCACCACGTGTTTTGATTTTCTTTCAGATAGTAAGCGTTCAAAGAAGGCCCTCGTTGGTGGGGGATCGGGAAGCAAATGACACCGATAATATATGAGTTCAATCCAGTGGAACGTTTCGTAGCCGGAACAGTAGGTGCTCCTGGAGAAAGAACTTTTTTTATTCAAGCACGTACAGGTTCTAGGGTTGTATCAGTTGTCGTTGATAAATCTCAGGTAATTGCTCTCGGTGAACGTACGAAAATAATGCTTCGCGAGATAAAAAAAACGGATCCTACGATTGTTGTAAAAAGTTTTGAAATAGATGATGCACCTCTGGAACAACCTATATTTGAAGAGTTCCGAGCAGGAGTTATTGCTATGGCTTGGGATGCTGAAAATTCCAAGATTGTTTACGAACTTCGTGACATGGCGGGATCCGATGGAGATTCAGAAGAAGAAGTTGTTTTCGATGAACGTGGCCTCTCAGTAGATCTATTGCGGGTTCACGTTTCACCCACACAAGCTGCGTCATTTTCTAAACGTTGTTTATCTCTGGCTAGTGCCGGCCGTATGCCATGTCCTTTCTGTGGAATTCCTATTGATCCCAGCGGGCATCTCTGTCCTCGTGCGAATGGGTATCGAAGATGAATGAATCCGAAAGAAAATTACGTGAAGGAGAATTAACAGTAACGGGCCGCCTTATCGATGCATCTAACGCAACATTATTAGCAAATTGTATTATCGGTGACGAGTTAACTAAATGCATTTATAAACCGATAGCGGGGGAGCGACCGCTATGGGATTTTCAAGAAGGCAATCTAGCTTCACGAGAGTATGCAGCCTTTCTGATTAGTGAACTTATGCAACTACATATTGTGCCTACTACGATTCTTCGAGACGGTCCATATGGAATGGGAATGGTTCAGGAGTGGATCGAAATAGACACAAGTATTGATCTTGCCGAATACTTCAGACAAGACCATGCTCAGTTAAGGGCTTTGGCTCTCTTTGACGCTGTCATTAACAATACGGATCGTAAGATTGGCCATTTACTCCCACGAGAAGATGGGAAGCTTTATGGATGTGATCATGGAGTTACTTTTCACGAAGAGAATAAGTTACGTACCGTTTTGTGGCAATGGGCCGGACAAGATCTTTCTGTCGATGAATTGAACTCTTTAAGTGAATTAATGTTGAAGTTAGATTCACATCAAGGTGAGATTTTCAATACATTGCTTACGACTGATGAAATAACCGCCCTTCGATCCAGGATCATGAACTTAATTGATCAGAAGTCTTTTCCTTTGCCTAATCCGGAGTGGCCCGCAATTCCATGGCCAGCGTTTTAATAATAATTCGTAAAGTGGATGCATTAGTATAAGAAGATGAGATCGTGGCCAGAAGTATATATTCCATCCATTGATTCAAAGTTCGATTTTCCTGCGCTATCACTCTTTAATACTGCGTCACAATCAGTGCAGCAGGTGCCTATCCAAGAGCAATATCGAATGTATGTCTGCGGTATCACGCCGTACGATTCTACGCACCTAGGTCATGCCGCTACTTATGTTTCGTTTGACTTAATAAATAGATACTTACGAGCAACTGGGAATACCGTTCATTATGTTCAGAACATCACTGATATAGATGACCCGTTACTTGAGCGAGCAAAGCGTGATGGTGTGGATTGGCAAGAACTAGCAGAATCACAAGTAGATCTTTTTAGGAACGACATGACTGCCCTGCATGTAATTCCACCTAAATATTACATAGGAGCAGTTGAAGCTATTCCTCTGGTAACAAGGAAGATTCAAGAATTGCAATCAGCAGAGTCGATTTACGGCGTTGAAGAAGATCTCTATTTCCGTGTGCATGCGGATCCTGATTTTGGCAGTCGCAGCCACCTCAGCGAAGAAGAACAGCGGAAGATATTCGCAGAACGAGGAGGAGATCCAGGTCGTTTAGGTAAGGAAGATCCCTTAGATTCTTTGGTGTGGTTATCTCAGAGACCTGATGAACCTGGTTGGCCAAGCATCTATGGACAAGGTCGACCTGGCTGGCACATTGAATGCTGTGCGATCGCACTGCAGTATCTAGAACCTGATTCTTCCAGTGAATACCTCATTGATATTCAAGGTGGCGGGAGTGATCTAATTTTTCCTCATCACGAGATGAGCGCTGCGCAAGCAAAAGTTTCGACCGGTAGAAACTTCGCTCGCATGTATGTTCATACGGGCATGATCGGTCTAGATGGCCAAAAGATGAGTAAAAGTTTAGGTAATTTGAAATTTGTTTCTTCATTAATCCATTCCGGTGCTCATCCGATGGCCATTCGCTGTGCACTTTTGATGCAGAACTATTCCCAGGATCGTATGTGGAGTGATGATTTGCTAGAAGAAGCTTCAGCGTTTCTGGACGAATTAACTCTGTATCTATCTCAACCTGATTGTGCACCTACGCGGGAAGTGATTCAGGCAATCGTAAATGCGTTGTCATCTAACTTGGATACTGAAAAAATTTTTGTTTTGTTGAATCAATGGATTAAGGATTCTAAATCTGGCGTTTTAGGTGGGCATCCAGGCGAATTATCTCGAGCGTTAGATGCCTTACTTGGAATTGCAATCTAAGATGTCGGTTTTCTATAGCGCCGTTTTCTTCGATATGGACGGATTGTTTGTTAATTCTGAACCAGTTTGGCTTGTTGCAGAAGCAGAGCTCATGGCTAGATACGGTTATGAATGGACTACCGATGATCAAAATACATGTCTTGGCGGACCACTTAGCCGAGTAGGCGAGTACATGTTTGATAAATCCGGTGGCAAGGAGAGTCCGCAGTTTTTCACTGATGAAATAATCAGTTTAATGAGCAGGAAACTTGCAGACGGAGTTCCAGCGATGCCTGGAGCTCTTGAATTGTTAGGTTCGCTGAAAAATAACGGAATCAAGACGGCACTGGTATCGGCAAGTCCACGAGTGTTAGTTGACGCTGTGCTCAATCGATATTCACAACACACCTTTGAATTCTCTATTTCAGCCGATGACGTAAAACACCCGAAACCAAATCCAGAAGCATATTTGGCAGCTGCCACCCGATTAAAGGTAGATATTTCTAATTGTCTGATTCTTGAAGATTCTCCTAATGGGGTTACTGCTGCTACTTCCAGTGGGGCTATGACGATAGCGGTGCCACATTTTGTTGCGATCCAACCGCGCCCGCGTCTTCGCGTTATTAAATCACTCGAGGAGCTAAATTATTTAAATCTTTTTATTAGTTATGAGCAGGACAAATTGGTTTAAAGGAACACCAATCACACAATCTACTTTTTCTTGGTGTCCACGTAGATGTTTCCATTGCTTGCATTATTGACGATGCAATCTTTAGCAGTGTTTTTTCAGTTAAATCCAGATCTTCCATGGAAGGAGTATTTTTCAGAACGTTAGAATCTCCCAAGTAGATTAATTGCAGAAGTTTGGGAATGATGTTGTGCTCTTTCCAGTAAAGAAGTGCATACACTCTGAGTTGAAACAGCGCTTTATCTTCCCATCCAGGTTTAGGAGACTTGCCAGTTTTATAGTCGATTATGCGAACTTCACCGGTAGGTGCTACATCTAATCGATCAACATATCCGTGAAGATATGTTTGCTCCGACAAATTCTGTTCTAAGTGGAGTTCACGGTAGGTAGGTTCAAAGCTAGTTGGGTTTTCCAGATTGAAATAGGTTTCGAGTAGCGATTTAGCTCTATCCAACCACTCTTTCTCACTTGTGATCATATTTGCTAGTTCTGGTTTTTGTGATAACTGTTCTTTCCAACGGCTGGGAAGCAGGTCCATGGCGGTTTCAATAGTTCGTGACCGCGCAGGTGATTCGAATAGATCGTGCAAAACTGTATGAACGAGGGTTCCGCGTTCGGCATCCAAACTCGGGGTTTCAGGCAGTTGATCAATCACGCGATATTTATAGAGCAATGGACAATTAGAGAAGTCATTAACCCTGCTTGGAGAAAGTCTTAATTGCTGCACTTGCGTGAAGATACTCTGATATTTGCGGACCCGCACGCATAAGATACTCCCATGTCTAATGATGGTTTTTTCTCTGCTGGTGATCGAATTCAACTGACAGATCCCAAAGGGAAGATGTACACATTTACGATAACTCAGGGCAAAGAATGGCATACCCATAAAGGTTGGATTGTTCATAACGATTTAATTGGCTTGCCTGAAGGAAGCGTTGTCAGCACGAGTGCAGGTTTGCAATTCACGGCATTTAAGCCGTTGCTTGGAGATTTTGTTTTGTCTATGCCTCGGGGCGCAACGATTGTTTATCCAAAAGACGCAGCGATGATTATTGGGGTAGCTGATGTATTCCCAGGGGCTAAAGTTATTGAAGCTGGAGTTGGAAGCGCAGCGTTAAGCATTTCACTTTTAAGAGCGATCGGACCAACCGGTGAACTCACCAGTTTTGAAAGACGAGAAGATTTTGCTGACATAGCAAGAGAGAATGTTCGTACGTACTTTGGCACAGTTCCAACAAACTGGAACCTGAATATTGGTTCGGTTCAGGATTCTTCGATAGATAAGAAGTACGATCGCGTCATCCTAGACATGCTTGCTCCGTGGGAGTGCATTTCTTTTGCGGCCGAAGTATTGCGCCCAGGTGGAGTTTTTCTCGCTTACGTTGCCACAACGACACAATTATCAATGACAGCTGAAGCAATTAAGGAAGATGGTCATTTTACCGAACCTCTTAGTTCAGAGACTATTGTTCGCGATTGGCACCACGAAGGTTTAGCAGTACGGCCAATGCAGAGAATGATCGGACATACAGGTTTTCTTATTGTTACTCGTCGAATGGCTCCCGGAGTAAATGTATTAGCACGGCGTAGACGTCCTTCAAAAGGTGCATACGGTGTCCCGGAAGAGTGAACGATTGGTTAACTTAGTTATTGCCTTACTAGCCACAAAAAGATATCTCACTAAATCCGAAATCTTTCGAACTATTGAAGGCTATGAAGGTTCAAGTGAATCTATGGAACGAATGTTTGAGCGCGATAAGGATGAACTGCGGGCTCTAGGAATCGAAATCGAAGTATCTGCGCTAGATCCCCTCTTTGAAGATGAGATTGGATATCGGATTCGATTTGAAAACTACGTGATGGATCACAGTGGTTTCACAACTAACGAGATTGCATACATGTCCTTGGCCGCCCAAGTGTGGAAGGAAGAAGCGTTGAGTGAAATTGCGCAGCATGCGATGAGAAAGTTAGCTGGGTTGGCTAGCCCGATTGATATCTCTGAAATTCCTGCCATCGCCCCTGTACTAATAAATGCCCCAAAATTTCTCAATGAGATTATTGATTGCATAAGTAAACGAAGAACAATTGAATTTGTCTATTTAGATTCAGAGATGAAAGCTCAATCCAGACAGGTCAATGTCTACTCCTATTTTTCATATAAAGGTAATTGGTATTTCAGTGGACTTGACGTCCGTAAGATGGAGATTCGTACCTTTAAATGTGATCGAATTGTAGGAGATGTGTCAGTATCTAAAGGTTCAAAAATGTATGAAATACCTAAAGAATACATTCCGAGCACTGAGTCACAAGAGAACGCCTACGAACTAACGGCTCAACTTCTCGTTCGTAAAGGACGTGGTTCTCAACTACGAAATAGAGCATCAAAAATAGTTACTGCCGAAGATTTTGACGCTGTTGATGTTCCGTATTCTTCCGAGAATGAATTGTTATCTTTAGTACTTTGGCATCTAGATGATGTACAAGTACTTGCTCCTTCTGTTTTAAGAGATAGCGTGATCAAGTCCTTGAAAAACGTGGTGATGAATCATGGTTAAGAAGCTGGCTGATAATCAGGTTTCTCGGCTCTTGGACCTCGTCCCGTATTTAACCCTGAATCAAGGGGTGGCGTTGGAGAAAATTGCTATCGATTTCAATACAACCAAATCTGCTGTTCTAGATGATTTGAATACTTTATGGATGTGTGGATTACCGGGGTATACACCGCTGGAGCTCATCGATCTTTCGTTCGAAACTGGTTATGTTTCGATACGCAATGCCGATGTTTTAAGTAGTCCACGCAAACTCAGCGATTCAGAAACTGCAGCATTAATTCTCGGCTTAAGCATTATTCGTGGTTCGCTACCTTCTTCAAGTGATCACGTCCTTTTAATCGATGATCTTGTTCAGAAACTCTCTGTTAAGACAAGAGTTGTTGCTCCAAAGAATATTTCTGTGAATGTTTTGCCTGAAGTCAGGGAAGTTATATTTTCATCGGTTAAGTCTGGCGAAAGTGTAAAGATTTCGTATCACTCTATTTCGCGTGATGAAGTGAGTTCGAGGAACATCACTCCATTAAGAGTTTTCAACGAGGGTAATACAGAGCATGTTTACTCTTTCTGTGAATCTTCCGAGGATTTCAGAGTGTTTCGCTTAGACCGAATATTGCAAGCGGAATCGACAGGTACCAAGAGGGTTTTACCGTTACCTGAATCTGCACCTGAAATTATTGAGGAGTTGCGCATGAAAGTTCATAGCAACCTACGGGAAATATCGGAAACATTTAATCTTAGGGATCACACGGAACTGAAACCGGAAGATGAGGTCGTTAGCAATGTATTCAGTACCGAATGGGCTATCCGTACAATTTGTAGCCTTCTAGGAACAGCAGAGGTTCTTGAGCCTTCGGACATACGAGAACTGGTATTAAGTAGGGCTCAGAAGGCGCTGAATCAGTACGGGTAACTGCCTCATCTGTGCGTTCTGAGGCTATTTGAGATAAAGTTACTCGTAGATTCTTACGTTTAGAAAGCGAGAAGTTATGTTTTTGCGCGAACCAAGCCACATTCTTATTTTGCTGTTGGTCGTATTAGTTCTCTTCGGTGCAAAACGTCTTCCTGATTCAGCTCGCTCTCTTGGTAAAAGCATGAGAATTTTCAAGAGCGAAATCAAGGAAATGAAGCAAGACGATAAGAAACCGGATACCGACGAGTCAACTGAGAAGTAGTTTTATGTCGACCTCAACTGGTGGTCGAATGCCCTTGCTAGATCATCTTCGTGAGTTACGCAAACGCATTATTCGATCCGCAATATTTATTCTTATCGCAGCCGCGCTTGGTTGGTATTTTTACAATGACATAATCATTGAACTTGCCAAGCCAGTATGTGATTTAAGAGCGGCTCAAGAATCGGGAGATGCCAACTGCGGCGCTCTTTACATCAGCGGTGTGTTGGGGCCTTTAAATTTACAGATAAAAGTTGCGATACTTACTGGATTGATACTTGCTGCACCCGCATGGCTTTTCCAGTTGTGGGCGTTTATCGCGCCTGCGTTACATAGACGAGAGAAGAAGAACTCTATTTTCTTCATTATCGCCGCAACACCCTTCTTCGCAGCTGGTTCTTTTCTTGGATATTCAATTTTACCGGCGGCCGTGCGTATACTTTTTGGCTTCACTCCAGATGCACTTAATAACCTTGTACGTTTTGACGATTACATTGATTTTGTCCTTCGAATCATCTTGCTCTTTGGATTAGCTTTTGAATTGCCAGTGTTTTTGATCAGTCTCAATCTCATCGGATTTATTAGTGGAAAAACGATTTTGAAGCCTTGGCGAATATGGGTTTTCTCGATAGTTCTATTCGTTGCAGCTTTTACACCTACTGCTGATCCGTTGTCGATGGCAGCTTTGGCAGTTCCGCTAATTCTCTTGTATTTCGCTTCAGGTACATTCGCATTACTAAACGATAAACGGCGAGATCGAAAGAATCCTGACCGTGTCTGACCCTCGCTGGGCCATAGTTGTCAATCCAACTTCTGGCCAAGGCAAAGGGGCAGGTTTAGGAAAAGTGGTGGCAGGTTATTTTGCGAAACATGATTTGAAGTACCAATTGATAACCGGGATCTCAGCTCAAAGTGTTCATAGTGATTTACTCAAATTCATCGAGGAAAACCATGATTGTCCTGGTGTAATCGCCGTTGGAGGAGACGGTTTGGTTCATTTGGTTCTGCAAGTTGTTGTGCCTATGAAAATAGCTTTCGCAGCAATTCCAGCAGGTACTGGAAATGATTTTGTTCGGGCATTGAAATGGCCTCTTGATGAGATTAATGAACTTCTCGATCGCGTAACCACCACAGCACCCCAGGTTATAGATCTTGGTTTGGTAGATGGTGAATGGTTCGGTGCGGTACTTTCTTCGGGATTTGATTCAACGGTGAATGAAAAAGCTAATGCTTTATCCTGGCCAAAAGGTCGATCAAAATACAATCTAGCAATAGCGCTGGAGCTTCCTCTTTTTAAGCCTTCGCATTTTGAGATTGATTTAGATGACAGAACTATCAGTACAGAGGCAATGCTTATCGCTGTTGGAAATGGATCCAGTTATGGAGGAGGAATGCAAGTGTGTCCTCAAGCATCCCTTACTGATGGTTTATTTGACGTGATGGTTCTTAGTCCAATTTCGAAGCTTGAATTCATTCGTGTTTTTCCAACTGTGTATTCAGGAACCCATATAAATCATCCAGAAGTGAGTGTTTATCGAACCAAAAAAGTGCGTATTAACTCTAAAGCAGTTGCATATGCTGATGGTGAACGTATTGGTGCACTTCCTGTAAGTGCTGAATGCGTTGCTGGAGCTGGATTAACGTGGCTGAACTGATAACCCCAGCAGAGAAATTTGCCGCTGCACGGTCAAGAACCAACCATCCTTTAACACAAGAGTTTATTGATTCATTTGGTTTTGCATTTGATAGTTTCCAGATAGCGGCGTGCCAAAGCGTTGAGGATGGCAACGGAGTTTTAGTAGCTGCACCCACCGGGGCGGGTAAAACTGTTGTGGGAGAATTCGCAGCCTTTATCGCGTTGAAGCAAAAGAAGAAGTGTTTTTATACAACCCCTATCAAAGCTTTATCGAATCAGAAGTATCAAGAGTTTGTAGAAAAGTTTGGCGCCGAGAACGTAGGTTTGTTAACGGGGGATACAAACATAAATAGTGAAGCTCCAATTCTGGTCATGACAACAGAAGTTCTCAGAAATATGCTCTATCAAGGCTCAAACACACTAATAAATTTAGGTTCAGTAGTAATGGATGAAGTTCACTACTTAGCCGATAAATTCAGGGGAGCTGTATGGGAAGAAGTTCTGATTCACCTCATGGAGAGCGTGCAAGTTATTTCGCTTTCGGCAACTGTCTCTAATGCCGAAGAGTTTGGTGAATGGCTCGGAGAAGTTCGCGGAACGATAGATGTCATTGTCAGCGAAGTTAGACCTATTCCTTTATACCAGCACGTTCTCATCGGCAATAAGCTAGTTGATCTGTTCACCAAACCAGGACAAGTAAATCCAGAGATACTAAAATTAGAAAATGAAGCGTTACGACGAGTTAAATCTAGGGCTGGTCGAAATTCTCGCTGGATCGATGATTCGAATCGTTTATCTAGGGCGGAAATAGTTGAGAAATTACAGCGCATGTCTCTATTGCCAGCGATTACTTTCATTTTCTCTCGAGTTGGATGTGATGCAGCGGTTAAGCAATGCTTACAGGCTGGTATCAAACTAACGACTCCGGAAGAGCGCAAGGAGATAATCGAGACAGCCAATAGATACACACAGAATCTGGCTCAAGAAGATCTTGAAGTACTAAATCATTCAGATTGGATTGCGGCATTAGAGCGAGGTATCGCAGCGCATCACGCCGGTTTGATTCCGAGTTTTAAGTCGGCAGTGGAGGATCTATTTCAGAGGGGATTAGTTAAAGCGGTATTTGCAACCGAAACTCTTGCTTTAGGTATAAACATGCCGGCGCGTACAGTGGTTCTTGAAAAATTGGTGAAGTACAACGGAGAAGCTCATGTTCCGATCACTCCTGGCGAATACACCCAATTAACTGGCCGCGCTGGTCGTCGCGGCATAGATATAGAAGGTAACGCCGTTATTCAGTGGTCTCCGAGTATTGATTCGGCAACGGCTGCTGGTTTGGCTTCCACCCGAACGTATCCTTTGCGATCTTCTTTTTCACCCACTTACAACATGGCAGTTAATCTCATCTCACGATTTGGCCGGGAACGCGCACGTGGATCCTTAGAGTCATCCTTTGCTCAGTTTCAGGCCGATAGAGCTGTTGTTGGTTTGGTTAAACAGCAAAAGCGTAATCAAGAAGCAATCAATCAATTGTTAGACCAAGCCACGTGTCATCTTGGAAATTTTGAAGAGTACGCAGGTTTCCGCCGTGAAATAAAGGATGTCGAAACCTTATTGAGCAAACGAGGCGGTCGTAAGACCTTTGATTCTAAGCAGAGATTGCACATGGAATCTGAGATAGATGACCTTCGTAAAAGAATGAAGAATCATGCTTGCCACAGTTGTAACGATCGAGAATCTCATGCTCGATTCGCCGAAAGATCTGATCGTTTGCAGCGCGAAAATGAAGGTTTAAATAATCGGGTCATGAATCGCACGCATGTAATTGCAAAAACTTTTGACAAGATATGTAACGTGCTAACGCTTCTTGGATATATCGAAGGGGAGAAGCTCTTGCCTCAGGGTTTAATTCTTTCCAAAATCTATGCTGAATCAGATCTTTTGTTAACAGAAAGCATTCGACGAGGAATCTTCGCAGAGTTACAGCCTGCAGAAATTGTCAGTGTTGCTTCAGCAATGATTTTTGAATCAAGAACTCAAGAGGATCTATCACCTAAAATTCCAAACGACACCGTTGCAAACGCTCTCGCCGCAATCACTCGAGTCTGGGCTGAAATAGAGGATATGGAAATAGAGGCTGGAGTAAAGACACAAAGAGCCCCAGATCTTGGGTTTTGTTACATGATTTTTAGATGGGCAAATGGTTCGAGTCTTAGTCATGTGCTCAAAGGTTCAGATATGTCGGTTGGAGATTTTGTTCGATCAACTAAACAGCTAGTGGATTTACTTGGACAGATTGCAAATGCGTCACCAGAGCTGAATACGAAGTGCAGACAAGCAGTAAAATCGATTGATCGCGGAGTTGTGACTTATTTATTGGGAGATGTATGACTCTAATGCTCTTGGATTCAGCATCCCTTTGGTATCGAGCTTTCTACGGAATGCCGGACTCACTTTTATCTCCTGATGGCACCCCCGTAAATGCGATACGTGGATATTTAGACATGAGTGCGCGTTTGATAACAACGTACAAACCCAACAGATTAGTTGCCTGCATTGAAGGAGATTGGAGACCTTCTTGGAGAGTCGAACTTTTTCCAGAGTACAAAGCTAATCGATTAGATGAAGAAGGCACGGAAGAGGAACCGGATTTACTGGCACCGCAAATACCCATCTTGATGGACGTTTTAGATGCTTTTGGCATCGCTATCGTGGGAGCAGATGATTACGAAGCTGATGACGTTATGGCTTCATATGCCGAACGCGAAAAAGGTCCCATCAGAATTGTGACCGGTGACCGCGACATGTTTCAGTTAGTTGATGACAAAAAAGATGTCAAAGTAGTTTATTTAGCTAAAGGTATTTCTCAACATGATTTGGTCGATATTTCGTGGGTCTCTAAAAGATATGGAATTCCAGGGGATAGGTATTCACTATTTGCCATATTCCGCGGAGATCCTTCCGACGGCCTACCGGGCGTTAAAGGTATCGGTGAAAAAGGAGCGGCTCTGATCGCAAATCACTTCGCAACAGTTGATGAAGTTGTCGCGGCAGCAGAATCTGAAGACAGAGCGCTAACCCCGAATCTGATTAAGAAGATCATTGCAGGTAAGGATTACTTGCGTATTGCGCCTACTCTGGTTCTTTGTGCAAGAGATGTCAGCCTTCCGGTTGTAGATCTTGCGTTACCTCAGAAACCTTCTGATCTCTCGCACATTTATCAATTGCAGAAGGATTATGGTTTGGGTGCAAGTATTGATCGAATGATTGCAGCTCTTCGAT
>JBILSQ010000042.1:0-5780 GCA_044372035.1 Candidatus Planktophila sp.
GCAACGTGTTCTTCAACTTTTTCGCGACCTGAACCAACAACAACTCTTATCTGTTGTGGCGAAAGTCCATGCACTGCATGCAAAACATGTCCCACTAATGTGCGACCAGCAACTTCATGCAAAACTTTTGGCAGCGAAGATTTCATTCGCGTTCCTTCGCCGGCGGCAAGGATAATCGCGCACTCAAGTGATGAGTCGGTGCCCTTTGGTGGCGTCATGCTCCGCCACCAGGTATCGATCCTGGACCCTGGGCTTCAAAGGCCCATGTGCTAGCCACTACACAATGGCGGAACCTATATTCTCCCTTATCGGCACCAGTACTTTCGACCACTAAAGTTGCCTCACGCGAGAAATTTTAATAAATACTTTTGGAAAGTGGGGCGAAAATGCGTGATGAAGTAGACCGCCTCATCGCCGCATGGAAGGCACAGCGTCCAGATCTGGATTTATCTCCACTTGGAGTCCTCAGTCGCATCACTCGAATCTCTCGTCACTTAGATATTGAAAGACGTAATGCGTTCGCCGATTTAGATACGTGGGGATTCGATGTATTGGCATCACTGCGTCGCGCAGGTGCGCCGTATCAACTCTCACCAAGTCAATTAATGCAAGAAACACTTGTCACAAGCGGAACGATGACAAACCGACTTGATCGACTCGAAGAACTCGAATTAATTACACGCAAGCAAGATCCTTCCGATGGGCGTGGTTCTTTAGTAACTCTGACAAAAGCTGGAGTGCGTGCAGTAGATGCGGCAATGGAAGAACTCTTAGGGCGTGAAAGAAATTTCTTGGCGCCGCTTACAAGTGAAGAAAAAAAGGAGCTTGCTCGATTGCTCAGCATTATTGCTGCGCAATTTGAAGATGAAATTTAATGTGACTCAATAACTTTGGCGCCATGAACTGGGCCAAATGCGCGAGTAACACTTCCAACAACTCCAGAAGAACTCAATGCAACAGCTAGATCTAATCCGTGTTCTTCATCAGAGACTAAGAATGCAACCGTTGGTCCTGATCCAGAAACAATTGCACCAAGTGCTCCGTACTCTTGGCCAACATCAAGAATGAGACGAAGTGCTGGTCGAAGCGAACAAGCCGCTGGTTGAAGATCATTAATTAACAAATTGCCAACTGCCTTCGGATCTGCAGCCAATAGTGCTTGCATTAACGCATCACTAATTTGCGGTTCGCTAATTTCTAAACCTTGTCGTAAACGATCACACTCGCCGTACACCGCAGGAGTTGAGAGCCCCACACTAGAAAGTGCTAAAACCCAGTGATAAGTGCCGCGTGAAAGTGCAGCAGTAAGTTGATCTCCTCTTCCCTGGCCGATTGCTGTTCCGCCACTGAGTAAGAATGGAACGTCGCTACCAAGTTGCGATGCTATTTGATGCATCTCTTCGCGACTCATACCAAGGTTGTACAACTCATCAATTGCAACAATCGTTGCGGCGGCATCAGCACTACCGCCAGCCATTCCACCTGCAACTGGGATAGATTTTTTAATTTCTATATGGGCATCAATCTCAATTTCGAAAGTACTAGCGATGAGTTGAGCGGCTTCAACTACTAGGTTTGAAGCATCTGTCGGAACTCCATGGATTTGATCTCCAGAAACGGTTAAGTTAATTCCGGAGCCTGGTTCAGCAATTTTGACAGTTACATCATCAAAAATTGAAATGGCTTGAAACACTGTAACGAGTTGGTGATATCCATCAGATTCACGTGGGCCAACAGAGAGTTGCAAGTTAACTTTTGCCGGCACACGCACGGTCACAGATCTAATTGGCACGTTAAAACCCTATTCGTGCAATTGTGCAAAAATCATTAACCAAGAGAGATTCTCCCCTAAGTGTCGGATCGATTCCGGCTTCGATGAGTACCTTTTCAGCAGCTCCTGAAGAACCATAAATACTTGAAAGCGCTGAACGCAACATTTTCCTGCGTTGGGCAAATGCTGCATCAATTAAAGTAAAAACACTCTTTCGTAATGCTTCATCACCTAATGGTTGGTGGCGAGTAAATGAAACAAGTTTTGAATCCACTCCCGGAACCGGCCAAAAAACCGAACGTGAAATCGAACCTGCACCATTTAAATCTGCCCACCATGCTGCTTTCACAGATGGAATTCCATACTCTTTTGTACCTGGCTTTGCAGCTAAGCGATCGGCAACTTCTGCTTGCACCATGACAACTCCAGATTTAAGAGTTGGGAATAGTTCCAAAAGATGGAGCAATACTGGAACCGAAACGTTATATGGCAAATTTGCAACTAAAACTGTTGGTGATTCCGACAGTGTCTTTAGGTTGAGTGCGTCTTGATGAATGATGCTAAAGGTTGACTTGCTCTCATTATGTGCCGCAACTGTTTGAGGCAATCTCATCGCTAAACGCTCATCAATTTCAACTGCGACAACTGATTTAGCTTCTTCCAAAAGCGCCAGTGTGAGTGAACCTAAACCAGGTCCAATTTCGAGTGCGATGTCGGAACTAGTTACTCCTGCAATTCGAACAATCTTTCTGCACACATTGGCATCAATAACAAAATTTTGTCCAAGTGATTTAGCGGGTTTGATTCCTAATTCTTCTGCTAACTCGCGTATCTCAGTTGCGCCTAGCAAGGTCATACAAATGAACCAAAAATACGCTCAGCGTTTTTACTCAGAGCTGTTGCTAATTCCGCATCGCTCACACTTCTTTCATCAGCCATAGCGCGAACGATGTTTGCTATTTGTGCTGGAGTATTGAGCGCACCGCGGTGCGGCGTTGGGGCCAAGAATGGTGCATCGGTTTCTACCAATAGCTGATCAATTGGAACGATTTTTACAGCTTCGCGTAACTGAGGTGCATTCTTAAATGTAAGAGTTCCGGCAAAAGAGAGAATGTATCCGCGGTCTACGCAAATCTTTGCCATCTCTAAGTCACCTGAATAGCAGTGGAAAATTGTTTTCTCTGGCGCTCCAACTTCAAGCAAAACGGATAGGACATCATCGTGCGAATCACGATCATGAATCACTAGGGCCTTGTTATGTTTTTTCGCTAATTCAATATGCCACTTGAAAGATTCTTGTTGTCTTTTACGTAACTCTGGTGGGGTCCGGAAATAATCTAAACCTGTTTCACCAATTGCACGCACACGAGGATGCTCCGCAAGTTTTGCAATGATGGACCAATCGTGTTCGAGATCTTCAACAACCGGCGCTTCATTTGGGTGCAATGCAACGGCTGCAAGCACTCTTCCCTTCCAGTGCTCGGCGGCGTCTACGCACCATTGAGATTGTTCTGCTGAATAGCCAACCTGCACCACGCGATCAATTCCAGCTGCGCGTGCATCATCTAAAACTTTGCCAACTTCTGCTGAGTCAGGGGCTGCATTTGTAACAATCTCTAAGTGTGCGTGTGAATCAACAGTTGCAACCGGAAGTGGTTCGGGTTGTGGTGCGGGAATACGATCCAGGTCGCGGTTATGACGATCAGCCACAGAAGTTACTCGGCAGATTCAAGACGTGGAAATAGCACTGGAGTTTTTGTCACACGCGCACCAGCAGGTAATTGTCCCCAAGTAGCAACGTTAGAAATCTTCTGTGTACTCAGAGCGCCAAGTACATCTTGCGCGCCTAAGCTCTGCCACAAAATTTCGCATGTAGTTGGCATCACAGAGTTAAGCAAAACGGCTAGCGCACGTAAAGATTCTGCAGTGTTGTAGAGAACTTCCTCAAGAGCAGCTTTATTCGCAGAATCTTTAGCAAGAATCCATGGCTCTTTTTCTGTTACGTAACCATTGACGCGCTTGCAGAAATCCATAATTGCATTGATGCCACCTTGGAAATCAAGTGCACACATTGCCTCATCTGCTTTAGAAACAGTGTTGGATAGCGCTTCTTCGAGTGTCTTGTCATGTGCTGCTTGTGGAAGTTTTCCATCGCAGTATTTTTCAATCATTGCAGCCAGACGTGAAGCGAGGTTTCCAAAATCATTTGCTAACTCACTGGTGTATCGCGCGCTCATGTCTTCCCATGAGAACGAACCATCAGAACCAAAAGGAATTGCGCGCAAGAAGTAGTATCTAAATGCGTCAACGCCAAAGTGATCTGTAATGTCACTTGGAGCAATACCTGTGAGTTTGCTCTTGCTCATTTTTTCGCCACCGACGAGCAACCAACCATGGGCAAAAACTTTCTTTGGAACTGCAAGTCCTGCCGCCATCAACATCGCTGGCCAGATGACTGCGTGAAAACGTAAAATATCTTTTCCAACAAGATGTACGTCCGCTGGCCACGTTTGTGCAAATTTCTTGCCACCCTCAGAATCAGGCGCATCTGTAAGGCCAACCGCGGTTGCATAATTTAAAAGTGCATCGAACCAGACATAAACAACTTGCTTGGTATCCCATGGAACTGGAATTCCCCAGTCAAATGTCGAACGAGAAATTGAGAGATCAGATACTCCACCTTCGAGGAATGAAAGTACTTCATTGCGCGCACTCTCAGGTTGGCATGCATCTGGGTTCTTTTTATAGTGCTCAATCAATGGAGCTGCAAAGTCAGAGAGTTTAAAAAACCAGTTTTCTTCATTAACTAACTCAATTGGTTTGCTGTGAATTGGGCAGAGTTTTTCACCATTTGATTCGATTAAATCTCCAGGTAATTTAAACTCTTCGCATCCAACACAATAAGGACCTTCATATTTGCCAGAATAAATGTGTCCTGAATCCTTTAAGCCTTGTAGAAACTTCTGTACACGTTCTGTGTGTCGTTTTTCTGTTGTGCGAATAAAGTCATCATTTGCAATATTGAGCGCTTCCCAATTTGGTTTCCACGCTTCTGCGACTAAACGATCTACCCACGCTTGCGGTGCAGTGTTGTTCTGCTCTGCGGTGCGCATGACTTTCTGGCCGTGTTCATCTGTTCCGGTTAAAAACCAGACAGATTCGCCACGTTGACGATGCCAACGCGTAAGTACATCGCCGGCAACTGTTGTGTATGCATGACCGATATGCGGTGCATCATTTACATAGTAAATAGGCGTAGTGAGATAGAAGGATTTATCGCTCACGTTGCTCATTTGCCTATCTTATTAGCATCTACAACTGCGGCATAAACTGAACGCTTAGGAAGTGAAAATTCTTCGGCCACGGCTGCAATTGCACCCTTGCGATCCATGCCAGCTGATTCAAACTCTTGAACTCGCGCAACCATTGAATCTGTTGTTACTGATTTGGCATCTAATTCTGCTCCGCCGATAACTAATGTAATTTCACCAAGAACTTCGTTCTTCTGGCTCCACTCCAATAGATCCGATAAGTCGCCGCGAATTGTCTGCTCATAATGCTTAGTCATTTCACGACAGATTGCTGCTTTTCTATCTGATCCAAAAGATGCAATCGCATCAGTAAGGGATTCTTCAAGCCGGTGAGGTGCTTCGAAAAAAACCAGTGTTCGTTCATCAAATCGAAGAGATTCATAAAACTTTTTGCGTGCACCAGATGTGCGGGGAGGAAAACCATCAAAAGCAAAACGATCAGTTGGTAGCCCTGATAAAGCCACAGCCATTGTTACAGCAGAAGGTCCTGGCAATACTTGAACCGCGATATTTTCAAGGGAGGCATCGCGTGCTAATCGAAAACCAGGATCACTGATTGTTGGCATTCCTGCATCACTGACAACCAGCACATTTTTGCCAGTTCTTAATAATTCAAGTATTTCTTGCGTGCGCTCTTCTTCGTTGCCATCAAAAAAAGAAATTATCTTGCCAACGAAAGTAACACCGAGATCTGAAGC